>NZ_RZSV01000127.1:0-16018 GCF_004023205.1 Mesorhizobium sp. M1A.F.Ca.IN.020.03.2.1
CTTCCGCCAAAGAACGATGATGACGGGGATGTTCGAGGTCCGCCAGTATTTCAGATCGTCCGGCTTGAGCAGGTATTCGAAGCTGTTGTCATTCTCACGGACGTATTGGCCGCTGTCGGTGGATTTGACCTGGACACCGAGAAGCTTGCCGAGCGGCGCGCCGCTCTTTGGATCGCGCAATTCGATGATGCCGTCCGTGCCCGCTTCGAGGCGCCCACGCTGTTCGTAGAGAAAGCCGGTTTCGAGAACGATCTTCTTGATCGCTGTCTCGCCCAACTCGCCCAGGACCTGGCTATCGGTGATTCGCTTCGACATACTGCATCATACGGCCCTTCGGAGGTATTCCGAACAACTATGTTCTCGTTATGTTTCCGCAGGGCAGTTGTCCAGTAGCCTGTTGGACAGGCGCGCCGAACGCCGGAAATGGCGTCTAGCGGGGAGACTAAGCGCGAAGGGCGAGGGGAGGCACCATCTCCCCGAAGCTCCGGCTCTTTTGGCCTGCATTTTCGCGGCGCTCGTTTATGATGCGAACACGCTTATAGCGGGATGGTCGCGGTAGAGAATCTACGATCCAGCGTCCTTACCCCGGTGGTATCGCAGTTGGTATGGACTTGGAGCGCCGGCGGAAAGCCCAATAATTACAACGCGCGCTCAAACCAGTTGACCATTGAGTGGGATACGGAAGCCCAGCGCGCCCAGTGGCATGAGTGGCAGCGGATCAGCGAGGGAGTGCCTGGCACAAGCGCCGCGGTGGAAAGTGCTGTTATTGTCAGCGCGATTTCACAAAGATCGGCCTAACCCGAATGACCATCGAGCATAAGGTGGCCAAGATGAAGGGTGGTGGGGACGATCTCAAAAATCTTGCCGCCGCCTGCTTCCACTGCAACCAACATCGCGGCCAGCAGATGAACGGCGCTCGGCAAAAAGCGCAGTTGGCCGCCGCAACGACAACCCTGAACCGTTCAGGCGTTTGCAGTCTCTTGACTAGTCGAACAGGGTAGATACCTTTCGCAGGGTGCCTTGAGAGAAGCGGCCCTTGGCACCTTTTGGACAAGCCGCGTGATAACCGACAATGGGTGAGCCCTTACGTCGAAGAGAAGCAAGAAGCAGCACCTAGGCCTGCCCGACATAACTCCTTGATCAGCAACGGCCAGCCGCCCGCTCGTGGGCGTTGCGGCCTCTATAGCCATGGAGAAAGTCATGACGGCAGAACGATTGAAAGTGCGCGATGTCGGTGAGGGCTATGAGGTGCTTGACTATGACGGCAAGCCCATCGCCATTTGCGCGACCGTCGTCCATGCAGCGCGTTATGTGCGGGGTTATGGAGCGCGTTTCCAGCTTGACTGGAGCCGCGCCGGCGCAGACCCATCGACCCCAAGCGACTATTGCGCCAGCTTCCTCGGGTCCAAGAGCATTGGCAGGATAAGGGCCGAGATCGGCTTTCGATACGCAGGACATTGGATTTGGTGGATCAACACCGACGACGACCGCTGGCGCAAGCCAGGCGGCCAGCGAGGGCGAGAGGCGGGCAAGGACTTGGCGATGGTCAGGCTAGAGCACGAGTTTACATGCTATCTCGCCAATACGCCCCCCGGGCCGTCGCCCTACGCCCTGGCCAAAGGCGAAGAATGACCCCAGCCGCGCCGGCAACCGGCTACTAAAATGCAACCGTTTCTCGCTGCCTTATCTTCTTCAATCTGTACTAGATCCCTGTCGGCTGATATCTGGTCTGAAGGGGGATCTATGAGACGTCGGACTTTCCTTTCGTGCTTTGCGCTTACAGCAGTCGCAGTGACGACCGCAAGTTTCGCGGATGAACGCTGCCCCGGTAAGACACCCCAGAACTTCAAAAAAGGTGCTTACGACTTTTCCACGAATTCCTCGGTCGACAAGAACGGACATATCATCAGATATTCCGTCTGCGTGGTGAACAACAGTCAAGAAGGCTGGCTTCGGATCAGCTGGTTCATCCCTCTCGTGGCGGACCGGTGGGTGCCCCCCGGTGGCTTCACGGACCAAGTCCGATACTCTTCCGACCGTGCCGACCGGCCTGTCTTGGGGTGCATCAAATATGGCAACCTAGAAGACAAGGTGGTTGCACAATTTCTGGGCGATGCAAAAGACGAGCAAAAGAGCGGAACGTCTAACGAAGCCAGTTGCCGCCAACAAGCGGGCGTCGAAGCGCCGCCGACCGACGCGATCGAACTGCCGCCGGAGGGTGTGACTGAAGCCACTCGATTATACATTCCATCTGACCTAAACGACCCGACCAATTCAATGCTGGCCTTAGATATATCCTACGGAATCAAACCGGGCGGGAACGGGTACACAAGCTACTTCGGATATACCGCCAATCCTGTTGTTCCGGGCTCGAAAGCAAACGTCGAAGAAATTCGCTTGCTGCCCAAGTTTTCGGCAGGAGCCGACACCCTTTATGCGGCGTTTCGTGACCAAGTAACGAAGGATTACCTCTCCCTCGGCAAATCCGGGGGGTTCCAGTTTTCTGTAGCTGGTTCCGAGCAGTGGGACGTTCAGCCGGCATTGTATGAATTCGTGGATAAGGACAACAACGTGTTGAGCAGCTTTTCTGTCCCCCTCTTCACACCGGCGGACAGACATAAATGACGAGACTATTGCCTTATGCCTATGTGTTTCCGTCGGCGCTGGTGGCTGGCTTGGAGCGTTGGCAACAGATTTTTCGTAGGAGTTGGTTTGCGCCTCTCGGTGCAGAAACCGGGCTTTACGATACGGCCCTTTTTCTCGGCGTTCTCTTGAGTTTAGGAATTGTCGCGATATGGGTCCACCGTGGCGTCCGCTTCATCGGTGTCGTTGCCGTTGTTGTAGCTTGTAGCGTGGCACTCTCGTTAATGGGCTGCGGATTGCTTCGTCACTATCTCGGAAGACCGTGGGACCCCGCCACGACATCATGGCTCGAATGGGGCTGGAGCACGTGTGCGTTGATTGCCATGGTGGGCATTTCCGTCACCGCAACGCTGGTGGCAATGCTAATTGGTGCAGGGGTGAGGCATTCAAGGACACCAGCCTGAAGGGCGAGGAGATGACCCTGTCATAGGTGAGGGGAGGGTGGATAGCGCCCCTCCTGCTCGGCAACTTCCAGCCGCTCTTCGCGATCTTCGCTTACATGATCCAGGATGCCGCCGAGAGTACCACGATAGTTGTGACCGGGGAGGCCTCGGCTAACAGCCGGGATCGCCTTTGGCTTCACTAAGCACGTCGACGCCACCACCGCCGTAAGCTGCGGGCCGAATGGTAAAGCCACAACAGACGATATAGGCGTCGTTGGAGGAAAGAACAATCAAAACATTCTAAGTGGCGAATGTCGATTGGGCCTATGCCGCCGACTCAACTCTAACCCCAGAATTCTCGATCCTCAACTGAAGGTCGTCGAGTATCGGCCAGAGGTATTCGCTTGTCTCAACATATTCGTATTGATTGTTGTCATCATCGATATAGCGATACGAGTAGTCGGCGAAGCGTGGCCCAATAATTGCCACCACGCGCGCAAGGGCAGACTGGTGCACATGGGGGAAGCCAATCTGGTCAAACAGTCCGGCCTCGACGCTGGCCTTCAGAAGGGCATCCAGCTTGTGCGCAAATTCTGAATTGGCAAGCTTCTCCACAGTCCAGCCTCTACCCGCCAGAAAAGCTTTCAAGTAGAGCTCGATTGCGAAGCCTAGAACGTTGTGGAAGGCGAAAAAGGTCGCGTTCGTCCTGCCCTCGGATAATCCAGTATGCGGGTCTAGAATGCGAGCCGCCTTCGCGTGTCCCCAGGCGGCGCGTAGGAAACTGGACGCAGACGTGTTTTTCAGTTTTCTAGCCATCGTTCTCGTTTGAGGCGCTAGTCGCTCCAGCGGACTTTACTTCCCTGGATGTGTCGCGTGTCTGCCGCAAACTGTAGTTGCGCGGCAACCGCTCTGGGATCAACTACTGCGGACACTGTGGCGATTAATGCCTCGGTTGGAAGCATGCATTCTGACGGGCTCGGGATCGAAAGGATGTAGCCGGAGGGATATCGAAGGTCGTAGTCCGAATTGATCTCAGTTAGCTGATTTGCGAGTGGTCGCATCAACTGATGAGCCACGCCCAGACCGTTCCGTTCGCATTCGGAATAGATCGCTCCGACATCATGACCTAGCGGTTTCTTAGCCAAAGCTTTCTTCGGCGTCCCCTTGGCGACTAGATATGATTTGAGAACAAGCTCAACGGAATGAGCAAGTAGGAAATAGGTCGGAAAGCGGAGGTCTCGCTCATCGTGCTCTGAAACGACCCGAAAAGCCTGAAAGTAGGCCTTCCCCCGCGTTAACATCTCCCCGGCGAAAATCCCCAGGGGCTCCGGCATCTCCCATAGGCGATCGGATACCTGTCTAAGGCCCAGTGCTGTCACGTTACGTTGCCCAAGCGAAGCTCGATTCTGTAGACATGCTGTAGATCGGGCGTTTTCGGGTGATCTTCAGAAATTTGCAAAGTCTTGGAAAACTTGGCTCCCCGGGCCGGATTCGAACCAGCGACCAACCGGTTAACAGCCGGTTGCTCTACCACTGAGCTACCGGGGAACGGAGGCTCTGACGTGAGTGGCGCAGCCTATAGCAAACACCTTTCGGCTTTGCAAAGCAGCAATTCGCAATTTTTCTGCAGTTTTTCGTGCGGCGATTTGTGGCATCGTCTCGGCGTGCCCACATATGAGCGGCTTGACACCGGCATGGAACAATGCGGCTGGTCGTCCTTTGGTATTTATGACATCGGCCGCGCAGATGGGATCTGGCTTTGAATGACGGCAACTGACGACGATAACCCACCGGCGCGCAAGATCACGGTCTTCGGCCGCGACTTCTCCATGCCGCGCTCGCGGGGATTGCGGATCGCGATCGGCGTGCTGCTCACAATCGGCGGGATTCTGGGCTTTCTGCCGATTCTCGGTTTCTGGATGGTTCCGATCGGCCTGCTGGTCCTGTCCTACGAATTCGCACTGGTGCGACGTCACAGGCGGCGCTTCGTGGTCTGGTGGGAACGCCGCCGCCGGCCGGATTGAGAGCTTTGCAGATGGTCCGGCAGGTGCCGCCGACACCATCGGGATCGGCCGCAAGCAATCGGCAACCACTGCCTTCGATGAGGAATGGGAAGCATCGGGAATGACTTGCCGGTGCTTGACGACCTTTCACCGCCAACATATTGAGTTGCCCCGGAACGCCGGGAGCATGGAAGGCCTCGTGGCGGAGTGGTTACGCAGAGGACTGCAAATCCTTGCACCCCGGTTCGATTCCGGGCGAGGCCTCCAATGCCCGGGCTCCGGCGCTGTCGCGCCGGGGCGCTAGGTTCCGGTCGAATTGGCCCGCGTCATTTGCCTGGAAATCGGAACGGGCGCGGGCAGCGAATTGGGCGCGGGAAGCGGGTTGGTTGGGATATGAACGCTGATTTCTCCGAACGCCGCGTGAAGATGGTCGATGGCCAGATCCGCACCACCGATGTGACCAGCGCGCCGCTGATCGAAGCGATGCTTTCCGTGCCGCGCGAGGCTTTTGTCGGCGCCGGGCAGCGGGACCTAGCCTATATCGACGAGGACATCCGCATCACCGATGGCGTCAGTGGCGGCGGTGCCCGCTATCTGATGGAACCGTCGCCGCTCGCCAAGCTTTTGCAATTGGCCGAAATCAGCGACACCGATTCGGTGCTCGATGTCGGCTGCGGCACCGGCTATTCGGCCGCGCTGCTTTCCCGAATCGCAAAAGCGGTGGTTGCGCTCGAAAGCGACCCGGCGCTTGCCGAAGCCGCGAAGTCGACCCTTTCCGCACTGGATTGCCAGAACACCACCGTAGTGATCGGGCCGTTACCGCAGGGTCATGCCGCCGCGGCGCCCTATGACGTCATCTTCATCGGCGGCAGCGTCGAGGAGGTGCCCGCGGCATTGCTCGGCCAGCTCGCCGAGGACGGACGGCTGGTTGTGGTCGAGGGGCAGGGCAACTCCGGCGTTGCGCGTCTTTTTGTCAAGGCCGGGGGGGTTGTAACCGGCAGACGCGCATTTAATGCGGCAATTAAGCCACTACCGGGGTTCGAACGTGCTCATGCGTTCGAATTTTGAGCGGTTTTGCCTTGCAGCGAAGGCGCTGTCATGATCGCTTGCGCTTGAACAATCGTTGCTGATTTGCTTCACGTGCATTTTCGGGGGCTGTCAGCGGGGGACGATAAACACGCGGCGCTAGCTGATCCGGAAGGAAAAGGTGCGCGGCGTGGTTCCCATGCAAACGAATGAGGGATAATACGTGCCGCCCCTACACAAGACTTTTCTATCAGCCATACTTGTTTCGGCGACCGCGCTTTCGCCGCTGGCAGCATCCGCCGAAACCATCACCGGTGCGCTCGCCAAAGCCTATCAATACAATTCCCAGCTGAATTCCGCCCGCGCGGGCACCCGTGTCACCGACGAGGGCGTGGCCATCGCCAAGTCCGGCTACCGCCCGACGATCAGGGGATCGGCTAGCATCGACTACACGAGCAGCCGCAACAACAACCTTGGTCAAACCTTAAATATTACTACGGGCAATTTCGGGGTTGAGATCGACCAGACGCTGTTCGACGGCTTTCAAACCAAGAACAATGTCGCCGCCGCCGAAGCGCAGGTCAGGGCCTCGCAAGAAAGTCTCCGCAACACCGAAGAGAACATCCTGTTCAACGCGGCAAGCGCCTACATGGATGTGATCCGCGATCGCCAGATCGCGGTCCTGACCGCACAGAACCTGCAATTCCTGACCGAGCAGGCGCGCGCCGCGCGGTCGCGCTTCGAGGTCGGAGAGGGCACCCGCACCGACGTCGCACAGGCCGATGCCTCGCGGGCGACCGCGGTGGCGCAACTCGCCAGCGCTCGCGCGACGGCGCTGGCGAGCGCTGCGACCTACCACCAGATCATCGGCGACGAGCCGGGCAAGCTCAAGGCGGCCGCGCCGGTTGGAAAGCTGCTGCCGGGAAGCCTTGATTCGGCCTTCGCCATCGCCGCCGCGGAGCATCCGGCCATCCTTGCCACCGAGCATCTCGTCGACGCCGCGGCCTTTTCGGTTAAGTCGGCCGAAGGGGCGCTATTGCCGCAACTTTCCGCCAGTGCCGGAATTTCGAGCCAGTATCGCAACACCTCGCCCGGCGTTTTTGCATCGGCGGGTTCCGAAGGAACGACCAATTCGGCCAATATCGGTGCAACGCTTACCGTGCCGATCTATTCGGGCGGGCGCACCTCTGCGCTGGTCCGCCAATCGAAGGAATCGCTCAGCCAGGCCCGCATCGAGGTCGACGTCAGCCGCGACCAGGTGCGCCAGGCCGTGGCTTCGGCGTGGACGCAATACACCGCCGCGCGCGAAAGCGTGGATGCCAACAGGCAGGTGATCGCCGCCGCGCAACTGGCGCTCAACGGCGTCATCGAGGAACGCAATGTCGGCCAGCGCACCACGCTCGACGTGCTCAACGCGCAGAACGCCGTCATCACCGCCAAGATCAACCAGGCGAGCTCCGAGCGCGATGTCGTCGTGGCGAGCTACGCCATCCTGTCGGCGATTGGCCGCCTGTCCGCCGGCCAACTCGGCCTGGCGGTCACGAAATACAACCCGGAAGAGCACTACAACGCCGTCAAGGACAAGTGGATCGGGCTGCGCACGCCGGACGGCCGCTGAATCTTTGGCATTTCCAAAAGCGCCGCGTGTCCAATGGATGCGCGGCGCTTTTGCATTGGAACCAGACGGTCGGCGGCCGGCGGCGTAGCGAGCTAATCTGTTGAAATCCAACGTCTCCCCAGATTGGGGATTCTCGGATGACGATCGGTCGGTTACGCTGTTCGCATTGATTCGAATTCCGGTCTTGCCGGAATGGAAATCTTGAACAAGTCACAAGGGCGGCGGATGTGACGATGGCGACAGCGAGCAGCGCGCAGCGCGAACCTTCCATGGAAGAGATACTTGCTTCCATCCGAAGGATCATCGAGGACAGCGACACCGGCCGCAAGCAACCGGCGGCGGACAACGGTGACGTTCGCCAGGACCTCCGGCCGACGCCGGCGGCGCAGACGGCCGACCTTGATGACTTCCGTTCCGAGCTCAGCGCCGGATCCGCTCCCAGCAAGCCGGTGAGTTTGGCGGAGATACAGGCCCAGCTTGCGGCGTCCGATCCGACGATCGCCGAGACCGGCCCTGAACCGGTGAAGACCGCGCCCGCTCCCACCACCCTGGCGGAAGTCGGGGCCAGGGTAGCCGCCGAGCCGGACACCCCGGCGGTCGCGAGGGCGGCGGAGAGCGTGCCGCAAGGTGCCGATACCATCGTCGCCGAATGGCGGCGCGAGATCGCCGCCGTTGGCGGAAATTCCGTCAAGGCGAAGGTAGCAACTCCGGAAGTGGCGCGCGAAGTCGAGATCGACGACGAGGATCTTGCCGCGCCAACGGCCGAAACCGCGGCGCCTGGCAACGTTCCGGCGCCATCCTCGTCCGACCTGCCGCCAGCCCGGCCGGCAATCCTGTCCGAGCATGCGGGCCGTCAGGTCGCGGCGGCCTTCGGCGAGCTTTCCGATGCCTTCGCCAGCCGCAGCAAGAAGAGCTTCGACGAGATGGCCGAGGAGATGCTGCGACCGATGCTGCAGGACTGGCTCGACAACAACCTGCCGACACTGGTCGAACGGCTGGTGCGCGAGGAAATTGAGCGCGTGGCGCGCGGCGCGCAGTAATTTCGTCTGAGCTTTCAGTGTAAAAGGGGCCGCCGTCGGGCGGTGCTTTTTATTTCCCCGAAAATGCGGCCGCGCGATTTGTCTTGCGATGAGTAATGGGCTTGCCGCTGATCGCCGCAAGCCTATCTGGGCAAGGCGGGCTCATCCTTCTCGCGGTTGACTCGGCCAAGAGCTTCCGATTTACACCGGACGCTTGTTCCCGACAGTTCGGACTTCCTCCATGCTTGATAAAACCTACGACGCCAAGACCGTCGAGCCGAAGATCGCCAAAATCTGGGAAGAGGCCGATGCGTTCCGCGCCGGCGCCGGCGCGGAGGAAGGGGCGGAAGCCTTCACCATCGTCATCCCGCCGCCGAACGTTACGGGCTCGCTGCATATGGGGCACGCGCTCAACAACACGCTGCAGGATATCCTGGTGCGGTTCGAGCGCATGCGTGGCAAGAATGTGCTGTGGCAGCCGGGCATGGATCATGCCGGCATCGCCACGCAGATGGTGGTCGAGCGGCAGCTGATGGAGAGGCAGATCCATCGCCGCGACCTGTCGCGCGAGGAGTTCATCGAAAAGGTCTGGGAGTGGAAAGCCGAATCCGGCGGCGCCATCTTCAATCAACTGAGGCGGCTCGGTGCCTCGGCCGACTGGAGCCGAGAGCGCTTCACCATGGACGAGGGTCTGTCCAAGGCGGTGCTGGAGGTGTTCGTCACCCTCTACAAACAGGGGCTGATCTACAAGGACAAGCGCCTTGTGAACTGGGATCCGAAGCTGTTGACGGCTATTTCCGACCTCGAGGTCGAACAGCATGAGGTCAACGGCAATCTCTGGCATTTCCGCTACCCGGTCGAAGGCCTCGCGTTCGATCCCGAGAATCCGAAGACGTTCATCACCGTCGCCACGACACGCCCGGAAACCATGCTGGGCGACACGGCGGTGGCGGTTCACCCCGACGACGAGCGGTTTCGCGACCTGGTCGGCGGGAACGTCATCCTGCCGATCGTCGGCCGCAGGATACCGGTTGTTGCGGATGAGTATTCGGATCCGGAAAAGGGTTCCGGCGCGGTCAAGATCACCCCGGCGCATGACTTCAACGACTTTGAGGTCGGCAAGCGCCACAAGCTGCCGGCGATCAACATCCTGACCGTCGAAGCCTACATCAAGCTCAAGGATAACGAGGAGTTCCTTGCAGGTCTTGAAGTGACGCCGCAGCGCCAGGCCGTCTGGGATGAGCTCGACGGGCTGGATCGCTTCGTGGCGCGCAAGAAGATCGTCGAGCTGATGGAAGCGGGCGGCTTCCTGGAAAAGGTCGAGCCGCATCGCCACACCGTGCCGCATGGCGATCGCGGCGGCGTGCCGATCGAGCCGTTCCTCACCGACCAGTGGTACGTCAACGCGGCGGAGCTCGCCAAGCCGGCCATTGCCTCTGTGCGCGAGGGCCGCACGAACTTCGTGCCGAAGAACTGGGAGAAGACCTATTACGACTGGATGGAGAACATCCAGCCCTGGTGCATCTCGCGGCAGCTGTGGTGGGGGCACCAGATTCCGGCCTGGTACGGGCCGGACGGACGCGTCTTCGTCGAGAAGACCGAAGAGGAGGCGCTGGCTGCGGCGGTCGAATATTATTTGGCACTGGAAGGACCGTGGAAGGCCTGGGTCGAGGACAAGCTTGAGAATTTCAAGCCGGGCGAGATCCTGACGCGCGACGAGGACGTTCTCGACACCTGGTTCTCCTCGGCGCTGTGGCCGTTCTCGACGCTCGGCTGGCCTGACCAGACGCCGGAGCTGAAGACCTACTACCAGACCGACGTGCTGGTGACCGGCTTCGACATCATCTTCTTCTGGGTGGCCCGGATGATGATGATGGGCCTGCATTTCATGAATGAGGAGCCGTTTCACACGGTCTATGTTCATGCGCTGGTGCGCGACAAGAACGGGCAGAAGATGTCGAAGTCGAAAGGCAACGTCATCGACCCGCTCGACCTGATCGACGAGTATGGCGCCGACGCGCTGCGCTTCACCTTGACCGTGATGGCAGCGCAGGGGCGCGACGTGAAGCTCGACCCGGCGCGTATCGCCGGATACCGCAATTTCGGGACCAAGCTCTGGAACGCCACGCGCTTCGCCGAAATGAACGAGGTCGCCAGGAACGACGATTTCTGGCTGCACGACGCCAAGCTCGCGGTCAACCGTTGGATCCTGACCGAGCTGACGCGGGCGGCGCGGGCGATCACCGAGGGCATCACCACCTACCGCTTCAACGAGGCGGCCGGCGCCGCCTATCGCTTCGTCTGGAACTTGTTCTGCGACTGGTATCTCGAACTGCTCAAGCCGGTGTTCATGGGCACGGACGAGGCGGCCAAGGCGGAGAGCCGGGCCTGTGTCGCCTTCGTGCTGGACGAGATCTACAAGCTGCTGCACCCGATGATGCCGTTCATGACCGAGGAGCTGTGGGCGCAGACCGCGGGCGAGGGGAAGGTACGCACCTCCCTGCTTTGCCACGCCGCCTGGCCCGCGCCCGATTTCGAGGATGACGAGGCTGCCGCCGACATCAACTGGCTGGTCGAGCTCGTCTCCGGCATTCGCTCGGTGCGCTCGGAAATGAACGTGCCGCCGGCGGCGATCGCGCCGCTGGTGGTGATCGGCGCCAATGCCATCACGCAGGAAAGGCTGGATCGCCACGCCCAGGCCATCAAGCGGCTGGCGCGCGTCGGCGACATCGCGCTGGTCGATGCGCCGCCGAAAGGCTCGGCCCAGATCGTTCTGAACGAGGCGACCGTCTGTCTGCCGCTCGGCAGCCTGATCGACCTTCAGGCCGAAGCTACGCGGCTGCAGAAGGAACTGGCCAAGGTGACCGAGGAGATCGCCCGCCTGCACAAGAAGCTTTCCAACGAGAAGTTCGTCGCCAACGCGCCGCAGGAGGTGGTCGAGGCAGAGCGCGAAAAGCTCGCCGAATATCGCGAGGCTCAAGAGAGGCTTTCAGTCGCCCTGACCAGGGTCCGAGACGCCGGGTGACCGGCAAGATTCGGCTTCACTGGAGGGCGCTTTACGAAGCGTCACCACGCTCGGATACGGGCCTGCCGTTGGGTTAATTTTGACGTAAACGGAAAGTTTTGGCCCCATTGTTGCCGTAATGTAACAATGGGGCCTATTCCGTTCCAAATGGCCCGTTTTTGAGCTGTTTCGGACCTTTTTTGCAATTTTTTCTCTCGCTCCGATGCCGAGTGGGCCGCTTTTAGGGCTCAATGGGCGGTCGGTGACCATGGCGAAAATACGAGCTGTCAAGGTGTACATGTACAGCTCACGAATTCGTTGTTGCGCCGTTAACCTGAATTGGTTCTAGCTTGCCCACTTCGTGTTTCGGGGAGGGATTTCCATGAACGTTTTGCGGCTCAAAGCACTGCTGGGGGCAGGGTGCTTTTCGTTGGCTTTGATCGGATCGGCGATGCACCCGGCGCATGCCGGCGGGCTCGAGCGCGGCGGCTACGACATCGACCTGCTGTTCGACCCGGCGCCGTTCGCGACGGAAGCGGAAGCTACCTATGTGATGCCGGATCGCAAGTACAAGAATGCGACTGGTCTGAATGGGACATTCAATTTTCTCAGTTCCACGGCGGATGGCGCCGAGGGTTATTGGGTGCCGCGCATCGGGGGCAAGGTTCAGGTTGTGCCGGGCGTCGACTGTATGATCGACTATTCACAGCCGTGGGGCGCTCACACCGCCCCTGGCGCGTCGTGGAATGGCGCTTTTTCCAACGTTGAAACGGATATCAAGAGCAATAACTACGCCGGTACCTGTTCATACAAGTTCGATGTCGGTAAGGGCCAGCTCCGTTTTATCGGCGGCGCGTTCTACCAGGATATTTCAGGCTTCAAGGAAAGCTTAGTGGGTTTCAATCCATTTGGGCCGTCACCGATTGGCCGCGTCGACCTGGAGGCCAGCGGCTGGGGCTGGCGCGCTGGCGTTGCCTACGAAATCCCTGAGATCGCACTCCGCGCCAGCTTGGTCTATAATTCGCAGGTCAAGCTCGACAACATCTCCGGCACACTGACGTCACCGACATTACCCACGGGCTCTGCGCCGATCTACGGCAGCACCCAGTACATGCCGGACTCCGTGGAGTTGAAATTGCAGTCCGGCATCGCGCCAGGCTGGCTTGCTTTCGGTTCGATCAAATGGGTGAACTGGAGCGTGCTGCAGAGCGTTCCCATTTGTATTGTCGGGACTCCCACCGCCGCATGTTTTACGGGCAATGATGCTTCCGGCTCTCTTCAGGCCACCTCGCTGGACCTGATGTATCGCGACGGTTGGACGGTGTCGGGCGGCATAGGCCATAAGTTCAACGATCAGTGGAGCGCCGCCGGTCAGCTCACCTGGGATCGCGGCACTTCGCACGGCTATGGCGCGCAGACCGATACTTGGACGCTCGGGGGCGGCGTCGCCTACACGCCGCGGCCGAATATCGAGGTTCGGTTGGCTGGTGCATTCGGTGTGCTGACCAGCGGGCATTCCGGCATAGTGACCGGAGACAACGGTTATCAGGCCGGCACCGACGCCAGTTACGACTTCGGCAACGATCTGGTCACGGCGATCTCGGGTGGCATAAAGATCAAGTTCTAAGCCGCTCCCGCATTTCCGCGAAGAAGGCCGGGCACCGCCCGGCCTTTTTCTATTGGGCATTCAACGGCCTGGGCTGGTTGGCCGATCCTGTGTTGCAAATTAGCTGCACAGCCGGCGCTTCAGACGATTGTGACGTTTCAGCAACAGTTTATGAACAACCCCGAAGCTAAAAGGCTAGCCGAGGGAACTGCCCATTTCCCGCCATAAACCCGGAGCAACTCGAATAGGTCTCGGGATGCGTGCCAGGTTGGCTCGGCGATGGGACCGGCCGCGGGGTGTGCGGCAAGGACGACGATGGACGCCAAGGCAATCTCCAAGGCCAAGCTGCCCAGCCGCTACGTGACCGAAGGTCCGGCGCGCGCACCACATCGTTCATACCTTTACGCCATGGGACTGTCGGCGGCCGAGATCGCGCAGCCGCTGGTCGGCGTCGCCAGCTGCTGGAACGAGGCCGCTCCCTGCAACATCTCACTGATGCGCCAAGCACAGGTGGTGAAGAAAGGCGTCGCGGCAGCCAATGGCACGCCGCGCGAGTTCTGCACCATCACCGTCACGGACGGTATCGCCATGGGCCACCAGGGCATGAAGTCGTCCCTGGTGTCGCGCGAGGTGATCGCCGATTCAGTCGAGCTCACCATGCGCGGCCATTGCTATGATGCGCTGGTCGGGCTTGCCGGCTGCGACAAGTCGCTGCCCGGAATGATGATGGCGATGGTGCGGCTCAACGTGCCGTCTATCTTCATCTATGGCGGTTCGATCCTGCCCGGCAGCTACCGCGGAAGGCAGATCACCGTGCAGGATGTGTTCGAGGCGGTCGGGCAGCATTCGGTCGGCACGATCTCCGATGCCGAGCTGCTCGAGATCGAGCAGGCAGCCTGTCCGTCGGCAGGGTCGTGCGGCGCTCAGTTCACCGCCAACACCATGGCGACGGTCGCCGAGGCGATCGGGCTGGCCTTGCCCTATTCCTGCGGCGCGCCGGCGCCCTACGAAATGCGCGACCGGTTCAATTTCGCCTCCGGCGAAAAGGTCATGGAGCTGATCGCGAAAAACATCCGGCCGCGCGACATCGTTACCCGCAAGGCGTTGGAGAATGCTGCGACGGTCGTGTCGGCCACCGGCGGCTCGACCAACGCGGCACTGCATCTGCCGGCGATCGCGCATGAGGCGGGTCTCAAGTTCGACCTCTTCGACGTGGCAGCGATCTTCGAAAAGACGCCTTATATCGCCGACCTCAAGCCCGGCGGCAAATATGTCGCCAAGGACATGTTCGAGGCCGGCGGCATTCCGCTCTTGATGAAAACGCTGCTCGACCACGGCTATCTGCATGGCGACTGCATGACGGTCACTGGCCGCACTTTGGCCGAAAACATGGAGCACGTTGCCTGGAATGAGAGCCAGGATGTTGTGCGTCCCGCCAATCGGCCAATCACCAAGACAGGCGGCGTTGTGGGCTTGAAGGGCAACCTCGCCCCCGAAGGCGCGATCGTGAAGATCGCCGGCATGTCGGAGCTGAAATTCTCAGGCCCGGCGCGCTGCTTCGATTCGGAAGAGGAGTGCTTCGAAGCGGTCACGCAGCGCAATTACCGGGAGGGCGAGGTCCTCGTCATCCGCTACGAGGGGCCGCGCGGCGGTCCGGGCATGCGCGAGATGCTGTCGACGACGGCAGCGCTCTACGGCCAAGGCATGGGCGGCAAAGTGGCGCTGATCACCGACGGGCGTTTTTCCGGTGCTACACGTGGTTTCTGCATCGGCCATGTCGGGCCGGAGGCGGCGGTCGGCGGGCCGATCGGGCTCATCAAGAATGGCGACGTGATCTCTATCGACGCCGTGAGTGGCACGATCGAGGTGGCGCTGTCGGATGCCGAGCTGGCGGCCCGGGCCAAGAAATGGAAGGCGCGCAAGACCGACTATCAGTCCGGTGCGATCTGGAAATATGCGCAGACCGTAGGGTCGGCCCGCGACGGCGCGGTCACCCATCCGGGCGGTGCAAAAGAAACACACTGCTATGCGGACATTTGAGGTGTTGAGGTCATTTGTCTTGCCGGCACTGGTCGCGGTGGCGACCTTGGGCGCCGTCGGGCAGGTCATGGCCTTCGACGACAAGGTGTTCGACGACAAGACCGGGGTCAAGCCGCAGTCGAGCCCGTGGGCGGTGTTCCAGTTCGGCTTCTCCGCCTACAAGAACGGCCACAAGGATCAAGCGGTCGAGGCCTATAAATATGCCGCCGAGAACGGCCAGATCGGCGCCACCTGGAAGCTTGCGCGCATGTATGCCCAGGGCGACGGCGTGGCCCGCGACGACTATGCGGCCTTCAAGTTCTTCTCCGAGATCGTCGACCAGGATGTCGAGCCCGGCTCGCCCGAGGAAAGCTATGTCTCCGACGCGCTTGTCGCGCTCGGCGACTATCTGCGCAAAGGCATCCCCGGCAGCCCGGTTGAGGAGAACGAGGTTGCGGCGCAGGAATACTACATGCGCGCCGCCGCCAACTACCGCAATCCGAACGCGCAGTTCGAGATCGGTCAGATGTTCCTGAAAGGCGAGGGCGGCGTGAAGGCCAGCGTCAAACAGGCCGGGCGCTGGCTGCAACTCGCGGCCGAAAAAGGCCATGCCGGTGCGCAGGCGACGCTGGGCAACCTGTTGTTCCAGAGCGGCAAGATCGTGCGCGGTCTGGCGATGATGACGGCTGCCTTGGAG
>NZ_RZSV01000128.1:0-15999 GCF_004023205.1 Mesorhizobium sp. M1A.F.Ca.IN.020.03.2.1
GCTCTCAGGTCTCGATATCACGCTTGCCCACAATCCGGACTTCGCCGACGGGTTGGCCTCGTCGCTTAAGGCGGGCATCGCGCGGGTCGCGCCCGACGCGGCCGGCGCCATGATCGTGCTCGGCGACATGCCTGGTATCTCGTCTAAGGATCTCGATAGGCTGATCGATGCGTTCCGCCGATCCGGGGGCCACGCGGCGGTGCGCGCGGCGCATCACGGCAAACGCGGCAACCCGGTGCTGCTGCCGCGGTCGCTGTTTGCCGCCGTCGCGCAGCTCGAAGGCGATACTGGCGCGCGCCATCTGGTCGAGGCCGAAGGGCTCGACGTCATCGATGTCGAAATCGGGCAGGGCGCTTCGATCGACGTCGATACGCGCGAGGCGCTGGAAGGCGCGGGCGGCGTGCTGCAGGATTGACAAACCGAAGCCGAATTTCGCATGGCTTCGGAATGTCTTTGCGCTGCCGAACTCTGCTCACTTTGCTCGCCGCAACAGCTTTTTCGCTCTCTGCCGCCGAGGGCCAGACGTTGTCGCTGAAACCCTTCAAGGACGAGCTTTTCGCTTACCCGGCGACGCTGTCGAGCGGCGACAACGGTGCCTATACGGTGCTCGACTATCGCGAGATGCGCGACATCAATCAGCGCGACGAGGTGCCTGAAAGGCGTGTGCATGCCCAATATATCGACCCCGGCGTGCGCAAGATGCAGCAGGACTTGATGCTGAAGACCGATGTCGGCGATGTCCGGCATGTCGCAGTCGGCAAGACGCAAGGTGCCGCCATCATCGTCCTTTACCTGCACGGGCAGGGCGGCAGCCGCAAGCAGGGCGTCGACGACTTCACCTTTGGCGGCAATTTCAACCGCCTGAAGAATCTGATGGCCGAAAATGGCGGTCTTTATCTTTCGCCGGACTTTCCCGATTTCGGCGACAAGGGCGCCGCCCAAGTCGCGGCTTTGATCGACCACTATGCAGAGACATCGCCCGGCGCGAAAATCTTCGTCGCCTGCGGCTCGATGGGCGGCATTCTCTGCTGGAAGCTGGCCGACCACAAGGATATTGGCGCCCGCGTCAGTGGGCTCCTGCTGCTCGGCTCGCTCTGGGACGGAAGCTTCCTGACCAGCCTGGCGTTCAAGCGCCGCGTGCCGGTGTTCTTCGGCCAGGGCAGCCGTGACGTGGTTTTCCAGGTTGAGAAGCAGGAAGCCTTCTTCCGCTCGATCCTCGCCAAATGGAAGACCTATCCGACCCGCTTCGTGCGGTTCGAGACCGGCACGCATGGGACGCCGATCCGCATGGTCGATTGGCGCGGCACACTGAACTGGATGCTGACGAAAGCGCCCTGATCAAGGCGGCGTGTTGTAGTCCAGGACGGTCTCGGGATTGATCTCGCCGTCGTAAGATGCATCGACATCATACTGCACCAACGAGAAATTGCCGTGGCGGAACAGATAGGTGCCGGTCGATGAAGCGTCGCCAACGCCGCGCCATTTGTTCATCGAGGTGATCGTCTTGGTCTTGTCGTCATATTCGGAATTGACCAGTTGGTCGTCGGTCTGGAAGCCGATGATGTGGATGCCCTCGACCTTGCCTTCGCTGTTGTTGTTCTCGTAACGGATGTCGAGTTCCGGCGCGGCGAACTGCAACTGCCGGACGCCGGATACATCGTCATAGATGTAATAGACCGCGCTTTCATTGTAGGCGGCCATCGAGCAGAAGAAGCGGAAGAGCCGCGTCTCGCGCTCCGGCTCGTCGGCTCCGGCGTCCTTGTCCTTGTAATGGATCGAGTAGGCGTCCGGCTCGCCGGCCGGCTTGCCTTCCGGGTTCTCCTTGTCGCACTGCTCGCCATAGGCGGCGAGGAACGCCTTCCTGGCCTGTTCCAGCGCCTCGTCCTTCTTGGGCGGCGGCGGGCCGTCGCCGCAGCTTGTCGGCACGGCATCCTGGAAATCCGAAGCCGACGGCTTCAGGGCGCCCTTGTCGATAAAGATCGGCTGGAACGGCGGTTCCTGGATCTGCGCGTTGACCTGGCGAAGCGTGTAGCAGCCGGCAAAGATCTTGGCTTCGCCCTTCTTGTCGGTGGCCTGGATCGCGACAGGGACGCTGTAGTAGATGCTGCCGGCAGCACCTTCGTCCGATACCGCGCCGGTCTTGACCTCGACCGTGTCGGTGCTGTCGTAGCCTTTAACGAAGGCGTCGAAATCTCTTGCCGGCTTGGTGTCGCCGAAATAACCCCAGGCGCGGGCGAATTCATGCCGGTTGATCGCGCTGTAGAGCGAACGGACAACAGCCTCGGCACTGGACCGGTCGTCGATATAAGGGGCTTCGGCTGCAAGCGCCGACCGGCCGATGCCCGCAAGGGAGAACAAGGCAGTCGCTGCGATAATGGCAGGTCTCATCGGGAATCTCCGCTCGATAACGAAAATACTACCACCGCGATTGCGGCGAGGCGGTGACGGGGGCGCAGGGCTGCTTGAAGAATCGAGCCGGGAAGCGCTAGCTCACGGCCCGCGGCGCTGACGCCGCCTGGGGAGATAACTCACGTGACCATATCCATGTACGATATTTCGGTGGCCGTCTTTTCGGCCCGGCTGAAGGCGCTGGCCAGCGTGCTGTCACTGGCCGAACAGAACGCCGCCGACCGCAAGATCGACCCGCAGGTGTTTCTGACCGCGAGGCTGGCGCCCGACATGTTCGCGCTGACCCGGCAGGTGCAGATCGCCACCGATCATGCCAAGGGCGCGCCCTCGCGGCTCGCCGGCCGCGAAGTGCCGAAATACGAGGACAACGAGTCCAGTTTCACAGAGCTGCACGCCCGAATCGCCAAGACGCTCGATCATCTGGCGACATTCTCGGCCGCCGATCTGGACGGGTCGGAGGAGCGGACGATCGAATTGAGGCTTGCCGGACGCGAGGTCTCGATGGCCGGACTGCAATATCTGCTCGACGCAGCCATGCCGAACTTCTACTTCCACATCACCACGGCATACGACATCCTGCGGCACAATGGCGTGCCGCTGGGCAAGTCGATTTTCCTGGGACGCTGAACACGGAGAGGTTTCCCGGCGCGGCCGAGAACCCTCTTTTCATCGTTGAATCAGCGTATCGACATCTCGCGGGCGATACGCGGAAAGTCGGCCGGCTTGATGCCGATATCGGCGCGGTCGGCGTTGCTCATCGCGTTCAGCAGCGCGAGCGCCGATCGGTAACGCTGTTGTTCCTGCGGCCGCGGCCGCGCGAACATTTCGGTGAAGAACCCCATATTCCAGCCCCTTGTTTGTCCTCCACACGCCGAGAGTATAGGTGATTTGTTACAATTGTGCAGTGCAGCAAGTGCATGGCAGCCATGCCTGGTGAATTTTTTCCGCCAAAATCGCTTCTCTTCTGAAACTTTTGCGGAAACTCGACCGTACGCCACGGTCCTGGCCCCCAGGCGGGCTTTTCCTCGCCACTCTGGCGACCTGCCGGTCTGTATCAAATGCAGCGCCGCTTTGATCTTTCCGGCCGGCGTCTGCAGCTGCAACACCCGCAATCGTTCATGTTGTCGGCATTCATTTTTAACGACAGCGATCTATGGTCGACGGCAACAATGAATGCCGTTGCGACAGGAGGAGGCTGAGATCGGCACCGGGAACAAGCTGGATTTCGCTTCGTTGCTCGACGACCTCATCATCGCTTCCGAGAAGGGCGAAGACGGGGGCGCCCGGCCCTCTATTCCATTCGACTATCTGTCGGTGGCGGACGAGCTTCACTCCGGCCGCATCAAGGTCGCCGGCGAAAGCGTTGCCGCCGAGTACCGCGAAGCGGGCGCCGACCTTGCCGCCGAGTTCGCCGCGCTTCTCGACCAGGCCAAGCTGGCTCTCGCTGAGGAAGAGGATCGCCCTGAGGAAGAGCTGGCGCCGATCGACCCTGAATCGATTGCCGGCGAGCTCGGCCTCGATCGCCCTGCGAAGGATACCGATTTCGGCCGCATTCGACGCAACTTCGCCTTCGCCAACCATCCGGACCGTGTCGCCCCGCATCTGCGTCAGCGCGCCATGATCCGCATGCAAGTGGCCAATATGCTGATCGACGAGGCCAAGCGGCGCGCGCTGGCCGCGGCACGACGCTAACCGGTTTCCGAATTCACGCAAAAGTCGCCAGGACCGGCTTGGAGAAAATCCGGCCTATGCCTTATGCTTGAATTCCTCCCCGCGCAGCCGCGCGCCACCTCCCGCCGGAGACATTTCATGCAAAAACGCCGCCTCGGTCGGACAGACCTCCTTGTTTCGCAAATCTGCCTCGGTTCGATGACGTGGGGCCAGCAGAACACCGAGGCCGAAGGCCATGCGCAGATGGATCTGGCCTTCTCGCGCGGCGTAAATTTCATCGACACCGCCGAGCTTTACCCGATCCCGCCCAAAGCCGAGACGCAAGGGTGGACCGAGAGGATCATCGGCAGTTGGATGAAGACCATGGGCAACCGCGACAAGGTCATCATCGCCTCGAAAGTGGTCGGCCGCACGGCCAACGCCTGGTTTCGCGGCGACCGGCCATCGAAGCTTGTGCGCGCCGACATTTTCGATGCGGTCGAGAAGTCGCTCGCCAAGCTCCGCACCGATTACATCGATCTCTACCAGATTCATTGGCCGGACCGGGACATTCCGTGGGGTTCGAACCCGACGCGGGTCGGGGTGGTAGCGCGGCGGGCCGATGCTGTCGGAGCGCCGGCGGACGAGACGCCGATCGCCGAGACGCTAGCTGTCTTCGAGGAACTGGTGAAGGCGGGAAAAATACGCCATTTAGGCCTGTCGAACGAAAGCTCGTGGGGCGTCATGCGTTTCCTGGCCGAGTCCGACAAGGGCGTCGGCCCGCGCGTCGCCTCGCTGCAGAACGCCTACAATCTCGTCAACCGCACCTTCGAGGTGAACCTGGCCGAAGTCTGCCAACGCGAAGAGATCGCGTTTCTACCTTATTCTCCGCTGGCGCAGGGCTACCTCACCGGCAAATATGATCACGGCGCGCGGCCGCAAGGCTCTCGCACGCAGCTCTTCAATCGCGGCCAGCGCTACGAGACGCCGAATGCGGCGGAAGTGCTGCTCCAATACAGCGAGCTGGCGCGCTCTTTCGGCATGGAGCCGGCGCTCTTCGCCAACGCCTATGTGACGAGCCGGCCTTTTGTGACCGCGAATATCGTCGGCGCCACCAGCGTCGCGCAGCTCGACATGGCGCTGTCTTCGGTCGAGGTCCGCTGGACGGAGGAGATGCAGAAGGCGGTCGATGCCATCCACCAGCGCGTCGGCAACCCTTGCCCGTGACTGGAAATCATTGAGAAGGACGAAGGGATGGAGGCGATGGCAGATTTTCCGATAGAGCTCGTGCGCGGACGGTTTCCAGCACTTTCGCTGACCGACAAGGGCCGCCGTCGCATCTATCTCGACAATCCCGCCGGAACCCAGGTGCCGCAGGCGGTGGCGGATGCGGTCTCGCGCTGCCTGCTAACGACAAACGCCAACCTCGGCGGCTTCTTCGAAACGACGGTCGCGGCGCAGCAGGTGGTCGATGATGCGCATGCGGCGATGGCCGATTTTCTCGGTGCGGCAAGCGTCGAGGAAATCATCATCGGCGCCAATATGACGACGCTGACCTACCACATGTCGCGCACACTCGGCCGGACGATGAAGCCGGGCGACGAGATCATCCTCACGCGCATGGACCACGAGGGCAATGTCTCGCCCTGGCTGCAGCTTGCAGAGGATCTCGGCCTTGTCGTGCGTTTCCTGCCCTTCGACGACAAGAGCTGGCAGGTCGAGGAAGCGCGGCTGAAGGCGCTGCTTTCGGAAAGGACGCGGCTTGTGGCGCTGAACTATGCCTCGAACCTCACCGGCTCGATCAACCGCGTGAGCGAGCTGACGGCACTCGCCAAGCAGGCCGGGGCGCTGGTCTATGTCGACGCGGTGCAATTCGCGCCGCACGGGCTGATCGACGTTCAGGCGCTGGGCTGCGATTTCCTGGTCTGCTCGGCCTATAAATTCTTCGGGCCGCATATGGGTATATTGTGGGGCCGCCGCGACGTCATCGATGCGCTGAAGCCCTACAAATGCCGCTGCTCGTCCAACCACCTGCCGGAAAGGTTCGAGCTCGGCACGCCGCAGATCGAGCTGATGGCTGGGTTGACCGCAGCGGTCGACTACTTCGCCGATCTCGGCGCCGCAGCCGGCGAGGGCGGTTCGCGGCGGCAGCGGATAGCGAGAGCCTTCGAAGTGTCGATCGCTTACGAGAATACGCTCGCCCGGCAGTTGATCGAGGGCCTGTCGAACATCGAGGGATTGACCATCCGCGGCATCACCGACCCGGAATGTTTCGGCGATCGCGTGCCGACAATTTCCTTCACGGTAGAGGGCATCGCGCCGGAAACGATCGTGCGACAGATGAATGCCGAGAACATCTTCCTGTGGTCCGGCCACAACTATGCATGGGAGATCGTCCACCAACTCGGCATTCCGCCGGAGCAGGGCGTCGTGCGCATCGGCATCGCGCATTACAACACAGCCGCAGATATCGACGAGACGCTGGAAAGCGTACATCGCGTCATTGCAATGCTGAGGCAGCAGCGCGCCTGAACTATCCTTTCTTCCCGCCAAAGCCGGTCAGGAAAGCGGTGAGGTTGTCGCCGAGCGCATCGCAGAGGTAGCCGCCCTCCTGGACGATGACCGTCGGCAGGCCAAGGCCGGCGATCGCCTCGCCGACGCGCGCGAAGCCGGGCGTCGTCACCGAAAGGCCTCCGAATGGATCGCCTTCGAATGCGTCGAGCCCGAGCGCGACAACCAGCGCTTCCGGCGCGAAGGCGCGGATGCGCCGGAAGGCTGTTTTCAGCCCTTCCAGAAATGCCGCGTCGCCGGATTTGCGCGGCAGCGGCAGGTTGAGGTTGTAGCCGAGGCCCGCCCCTTCGCCGCGCTCGTCGGCATGGCCCCAGAAGAAGGGATAGAAGCGCACCGGATCGGCATGCAGCGAGACGGTCAGAACATCCGGCCGGGCGTAAAAGATTCCCTGCGTGCCGTTGCCGTGATGCAGGTCGACATCGAGTATGGCGACGCGTCCCGCGTCCTTTCTCAGCACCTGCGCGGCGACCGCCGAATTGTTGATGAAGCAGAAGCCGCCCGCCACGTCGGCAAAGGCGTGATGGCCAGGCGGGCGGCAGAGCGCGTAAGCCGCCGTCGCGCCGGCCATCACGGCTTCGGCGGCTTCCACTGCGCTCCAGGCGCTCCAGAGCGCACTGTTCCAGGTCTCTGCCGAGATCGGGCAGGCGGTGTCGGCCATATGATAGCCGGCCTGGCCGACCGCCGAGGCCGGATAGGAGCCGCCGCGGCCGATTGGATGGATGTTCGGGATGACCTCCGCCGAGGCGCCATCGATGCGTTGCCAGCGCGCGAAGATGTGCTCGAGAAAGTCGAGATATTCGGGCGTATGCACGGCGGCGATCGGCCCAAGGCCATGGTCGTTGGGCCGTTCGATCGTCACACCGGCCGATCTTGCGCCGGCTAGCAATCTCTCGACCCGTTCCGGCTTTTCCGGATTGGGTTGCGGCGCGCCGCTGGAAAGGAAGGCCTTCGGGTCATGGCGCTTCTGTTCCTCGGCATAGAAGGCTTTCATCGTTCGTCCTCCGGCGCGTCGGCAAAGGCAAAAAAGGCCTCGCCGACAATCTTGTGCACCTGCTCGTAGCTCGACCAGCCGATGCCGAGCTTTTCATAGAAGGTCTTGGCGGTTTCGTTATCGGTGTCGACGGAGAGCCTGAGATAGACGCCGCCTGCAGCGCGACACTCCTTGGCCACGCGCCGCAACAGCTTCTCACCGATGCGGCGGCCGCGAAAGCGGTCCTCGACATAGAGGTCCTGCACAAAGACCCCGGGCCGGCCCATCCAGGTCGAAAAGATCGGAAAGTGCAGGCAGAGCCCGGCAAACTCGCCGTCGACCTCGGCGATCAAGGTCGAAAAGGCGGGCTTTGCGCCGAAGCCGTAGCGGCGGAGGTCATCCGGTGTCGAGGTGATCTCTTGATGCGCGCCGATGTGGGTACCGAGGCGCAGCAAGGCGGCATGGATGGTCTCGGCATCCTCGATCCGGCCGGGACGGAGGATAATCGTGCTCACGACAAGTACGGCGCCCGGGCACCCCCCTCTGTCCCGCCGGACATCTCCCCCGCAACGGGGGAGATCAGCAGGTGCACCGACGGCGCGGTTCCTGCAACGTCGGCGATTGGCGAAAGCGACAGCGACATCGGATCTCCCCCCTCGTGGGGGAGATGGCTGGCCGGCCAGAGGGGGGAGCGAAGGATCGCGAACATCTCAGGACGTCTCACAGCGCCATTTCACCCTCAGCCTGCAACCGGCAGATCGAGTTCCTCCGCCAGCGCCTCGAGCGAGTCGCCGATGATGGCGATCATCTCGCCGATCTGCTCGCGCGTGATGATCATCGGCGGCGCCACCATGAAATTGTCGCCGTCGACGCCGCCCTTGACCTTGCGGCCATAGATGATCAGGCCGCGCGCATAGGCGTGGTCGAGCAGGCGCTGCGTTGCCTTTTTCGCCGGCGCGATCGGCGTCAGCGTCTCCGGATCGGCGACCATCTCGGCGCCGAGCAGCAAGCCCTTGCCGCGCACGTCGGCGATGAAAGGGAAACGCTTCTGCAACGCCTTCAATTCTGCGATCAGCACATCCCCCATGGTGGCGGCGTTGGCGATGAGATCGAGCCGGTCCATTTCGCTCAGCACCGCAAGGCCGGCCGCACAGGCAAGCGGATTGCCAGCATAGGTGTGGCCGTGCTGGAAGCCGCCGGAGGCGAGCAGCGGCTCGACCAGTCGCATGGGAGCCGCCAGCGCGCCGAGCGGCGCATAGCCGGAGCCCAGCCCTTTTGACAGCGCGACGATGTCCGGCTTGCAGTTCCAATGGTCGCCGCCCAAAAATTTACCGGTGCGGCCGGCACCGCTCATCACCTCGTCATGGATGAGCAGGATGCCGTAGCGGTCGCAGATCTCGCGGATGCGCGGATAGTAGCTGTCGGGCGCGACAAGGGCCGCCGTTGCCGCGCCGCCGACGGGTTCCATGATGAAGGCGAGCACGCTTTCCGGGCCCTCGGCCTGTATCTTGTCTTCGAGCATGTCGGCATAACGGATGCCGCGCTGCTCCATCGAGAGGTTGTCGCGATCGCGCCAGGCGGCCGGCGCCGGCACCGTCGGCATCACCCGCATCAATGGCGTAAAAGTCTCGGCAAGCGCGTCGTCGCCGGTGATGGCGAGCGAACCCAGCGTGCCACCGTGATAGGACGGGAAGCGGGTGATCACCTTCCAGCGCTTCGGCTGCCCGGTGGCGACCGCCCATTGCCGGGCGAGTTTGATGCAGGATTCGGTCGCTTCCGAGCCGCCCGAGACGAAGAAGATGCGGTCCATGCCTTCGGGCAGCTTGTGAGACAGTGCCCGCGCCAGTTCTTCCGCCGGTTCGTTCTCGAAATGAAGCCGATAGGCGAAGGTGGTCTTGTCCATCTGCCGCTTCATGGCGTCGAGGACGTTGCGGTTGGAATGGCCGATATTGGCGACCATCGGTCCGCTCGAACCATCGATGAAGCGGCGGCCGTCCTTGGTCCAGAAATAGATGCCCTCGGCGCAGTCGACGAGTGGCCGGCGCAGGCTGGAGAGATAGAACAAATGCGACGGCGGCCGCGCTTCGGCTTCAGGCGAGGGCTGCACTTCCGGTGTCGGCATGTCAGGACTTTCCGAGATAGCGGTCGAGAACATTCTTGGTGACGCGTTCGACCATCGCGTCCTGCCTTAGCAGGCCGGCGACCCATTCGCAGCTTCCGGCGTGGAAGACTTCGCCCTTGCCGCGCGGGAAATTGACGATCATGCCGTTGCCGCGCTTGACCTTATCGAGATTGGCGTCGCTGGCCTCGCCGAACAAAGTCTCGGCGGTGAAGCGGCCGTCCTCGTCGGTGAGGAACTGGTCTTCGATCGGAATGTCGGCGCTTTCCTCGACCTGGCTCGCCAGGCCGACGGCCAGCACCTGCAAGCCGTCCGGCGCGCCGCTCTCTTCAGTCGGGTACGGCAGGCCGCCGCGTATTTCGAAATCGAGCCCGTCGACCTCATAGCCATAGACATGGCTATCGGCGCCAAGCAGGTCGCCATAATAGATGCCGGTGCCGGCGAAGGCCCAGTGCTCGGGGCGGTAGACCGGGAAGCCGCGCACACCGCGCGGCGCGCAGCCGCCCCAGCCGGCATAGACGCCACGCGTCGCGTTGAGGCCGAAGGTAGCGCTGCCCGGACGGCCGATCTCCGGCGCTTCCCAGGAATTGGTGGCGCGGGTGATGTCGCCGCCGCGATAGGCCGGGTCTTCGGCCCGCGCCCGGTATTTGTAGCAAACCTGGCGTCGGCCCTCGTCCTCCAGCCTGGTCTGCCACATGAAATTGCCGGCGAAGCGCGCCGCGTGGCCGCCGCGCTCGACATAAGCGTCCACCGCGTCGCGCATCTCCCAGGTCCAGTATTCGTCGTGGCCGACGAAGACGACGCAATCATAGCCGTCGAGGATTTCCGGCGAGAAGTGCAGCTCGTGCTGGCTGGCGAGGTCGACCTGATATCCGGCGCGTTCGGCAAAGCCGAAGAAATGGCTGTCGTAGCTGGCCCAGCCGGAAGACGCGTATTTCTTCGAATGTCCCGTGGCAAAGGCCCATTCCATATGCGGATAACGCGGCACGGTCTTCGGCGGCATCGCGACTTCCAGCGGCACGCGCGGTGCATCCTTGGGCAGCACGACGAAGCCGCGGCACCAAGGGCGTTGCGTGGAGACCATCGTGGCATATCGGTCGCGGTTCGGGCCGGTGATGCCCTGATAGTGGTTGGAGCCGCCCCAGGTGTTATAGGCGAGCCAGGTGCCGGTCGCGGCGATCTGCAGCAGGCGACCAGGCTTGCGGCCGGGCAGGGGCGCGACGATGAAGAGGTGGTGGCTCTCGATCGGCGTGCCGTCCGGCCCTTCAGCCGAAAGCCTGACACGGTAAGCTCCCGACGGCCAGTCATCGCCGATGCGGAATTCGAACGAGGCTTCCCAGCCGCAGCCGTCGACCGAACATTGCTCGGGCGTTTCCTGCCAGCGCGCCGACAGTCCCGACCCATCGAAGACCTTGGTTTCATCGCCGCCGTCGCGGACGATGACAATCCTGAATTGCGGGGCCGTCGAGCTGACGAAAAGCGTCACCGTCTCGCCCGGACGATAGGAAAAGCGGTCGCTGTAGCACCAGATCTCGCCGCTCGAGCGATCCATGCCGGGCCACTCGTAATAATGCCCGCGCACCGCCTCCCGGCGCTGCTCGGGCGTCAGTCCGAAATCGGGAAAGTCGGCGGGCCGTTGCGTCATGGAAAAACCGAAACCAAGAGGTCGCCATTGAGACCGTAGGACGGCCAAGCGTCAAATGGAAACGATCGGGCCAGCAGGCGCTTGGCCTTATCCGGCAAACGGCTTATTTGATCTTCAGGCGATGTTTGAACGCCGGGAGCCAAGATGCTGCGCGTGCAAAGGGTCAAGGTCGACGACATCTATGTGCCGATGGCGAGGCGCAAGACGCTGCATCCGGAGACGGTGCGCCATCTTGCCGAGGATATCCTCGAGAACGGCATGAAGACCCCGATCCAGGTGCGCCACGACGGCAAGCGCCATGTCCTGATCGAGGGGCTGCACCGGCTGGAAGCCGCCAAATGGCTCGGCGAAACCGAGATCGACGCCTATCTCGTCCAGGCGCGCCGCCACTGACGCCATTCCCTATCGGTTGCCGTGTCGGCCCCTGCATCACCGTGAGCGATCGCGTCCTATCAATGCTTTTTAATTGACGCTGCGATGTTCGCCGCTACCGTGCCGGCCTTCCTGTCAATCGGGTACTTGGAAATGGCGAAATACCAGGGCGGATGCCTGTGCGGCGCAGTGCGCTATCGCGCCGAGGCCGAACCAATCAACGAGCGCGTCTGCCATTGCCGGCTGTGCCAGAAGGCGATCGGCGCCGCCTTCAATGCGCGGCTCCTGTTTCGCATCGATGATGTCACGATCGAGGGGCCGGTGGCGACGGTCAATTCCTCGCCGGACCTCAAGCGTGGCTTCTGCCCGGCTTGCGGCACGACGATGTTTTCGCGACGTGACTCCAGGGGCATTCTCGGCGTCACATCCGGCTCGCTCGACGATCCGTCCGCGTTCAAGCCCGACATGCATTTCTGGACCGCTTCGAAGCAGCCTTGGGTGCGGCTGGATGACGGCCTGCCGCAATATGAGGGGGCACCGCCGGCATAGAGTTTTCCGTTCTCCCACAACGATGGGAGAAGGAAGAATGCCTGCACAAAAATTTCATCTTCGATTCACGAGATAGCCGGCAAAGCGTCATTGGCGGGCCATCATTGGCTGCCTATCTAAAGCGCCACGCGGGAAGGCATCGAGGAGGCGACGGATGAGCGAGAGCAGCAACCCCCTGGACGAGCTTTTGAACGACCCGATGATCCAACTCGTGATGGAGCGAGACCGCGTGCGCCCGGCCGAGCTTCGCCTGCTCTTGGAAAAGGCTCGCGCCAGGGCTGCCGACGATTCCCGCTTCGACCAGCCGGTGCTGCCGCCGGCGCATATCGTGGCCAGAAGCTGCCTGAAGCAATGGCTGTACCGCTAAAGCGCGTCGCGCCGAACTGACGCGCTTTAGGTCTTTCCGATCAGCTCGAATGCGCCGGCAAATAGCTGTAATGACTGCGGAGATAGGCAATTTTGAAGCCGAGCCGGGCGTAGTTGCGGTAGGCCGGACCGTCGCGTTCGGGGCGCGGCGCCTCGATGTCGGCGACGAACAGTCTTGCGCCGGCGGCTATGCCGTCGCGGACCAGCCTTTCGCCAAGCATGGCGTCGAGGTCGAAGCTCGGCGCCATGATGCCAGGCACCGGGGCGTCGATCCCGCTCCAGGCGGCGCCATCCGAGATGAACATTGAACGCACGGCAGCCACGGCGCCATCGCGTTTCAGCATGTAGTGACGCCAACCCTCGCGGCCGACCAGCGCGATGAGCCAGGGCGAGGTGGGCAGCCTGTACTTCGCATCGATGAAGGAGGCCCATTCGGGAGCGGTCTTGGACGTAACCTCTTCGACCGACAGATCGTCTGCCGGGAACAGCGGCTCGGCAGGCAGCGGCGTTGCGACGCGAAAAATTCGTTCCCAGCCGCTCTGATGCTGGAGCCCGCGCGCTTCCAGCCAGCAGCGCAGCCGGGAAGGCTCGGTGTGCGGGCTTGTGCAGAACCACGGCCGCAAGATGCCGGCAGCGCGGTAATGCGCCAGCAGCGAATCGAGCTGATCTTCCGTGGCCGGGCCGTCGACGCCGATGTTCTTCACGCAGTTGAAATGGATGAACGGGATCGTCGTGCAGGTGGTCCAGACGAGGTCGCCGTCGCGGGCGAGCGACAAGCCGTGCCGCGCGGCGAATTCCGTGGGCGCGGCATCGTAGAGATCGAGCCAGGCATTGACCTCTGCGCGCTCGATGGCGCGGCTCAAATCACGCGAGACCTCCTCGATCCCGATTTCCGGATGGTGCGACACCGGCGGGACGACCGGCTGCAGTTCCGAGAGGGCGGCAGTCGACATGCTAGTCCTCCTCCGATCTGCCTTACAGTGTAAGATTAGCCATGATAATATGGAAGCGCCTGTTGTCAAGCAGGATAAGCGGCACCTTACAAATCCGTGAATTGGCTTCGCCGTACCATGAGGCTAAGCCTGCCCTTGAGGGGCTTTGCGCATAACAATTCATTTTCGCCGGGGAAAGGACAGGGATGACGGACGTCTGCACGCAGGGATTGGACACCGGCTTTGTCAGCCTGGGCTACGCCAAGGTGGCGTTTCTCGGCATCGTGCAAGGCATCACCGAACTGCTGCCGATCTCTTCGACGGCGCATATGCGCGTCGTGCCCGCCGTGCTTGGCTGGCAGGACCCGGGCTCGGCCTTTTCTGCGGCTATGCAACTCGCGGCCCTTGCCGCGGTGATCAGCTATTTCTGGAGCGATGTCAGGGAAGTCGCGGTGGGGTCGCTGGCGGCGCTCACGCGCCGCGACTATGCCAACCGCTATTTCCGCCTGGCGATCGGCATCGTGCTTGCCACCGTTCCGATCGTCATCGCCGGCCTCGCACTATCCAGCGTGCTTAATGCCTGCAACTCGCCGCTGCGCGGGCTGGCCGTGATCGGCTGGGCCTGCATCGCCATGGCCGTGCTGCTTGCGCTGTCGGAAATCTATGCCCGCCACAGGGTGACCCTGGACAAGGTGTCCGTGCTCGACGCCTTGCTCGTCGGCGTGGCCCAGGTCGGCGCGCTCATTCCCGGCGTGTCGCGCTCGGGATCGACGCTGACGGCGGCGCTAAGTCTTGGCTATGCCCGCCCGGAGGCGGCGCGGCTCTCCTTCCTGCTCGGCCTGCCGGCCATCGCGTTGGCCGGCCTGAAGGAGCTTTGGGGACTGCACAAGATTCACCTCGGCGCTTATGGCTGGTCGGTTCTGGCGGTCGGCCTCGTCGTCGCCTCGATTTCCGCCTTCTTCGCCATATGGGGACTGATGCGCGTGCTCGAGCGCTTTTCCGCCTGGCCCTTCGTCATCTATCGCGGCCTGCTCGGCGTCGTGCTGCTGATCGGCGTCGCCGTCGGCTGGCTGAGCTAGAGGCTTTCGCCGAATCCGCTATACCGGCACCTGAACCTTGTTTCGGGTGCGCCTATGGACATTGCAACCCTGCTCCAATCGCTGCCTTTGCTGGCAGCGCTGGTGAAATCGGCGGTGCCGGCAGTGGTCGGTGCGGGCCTGGGGCTCAGCCAATGGGTCGCAGCGCTGCCGCCATGCCGCAATCACACCTTCGAGACCGCGACCTATCTCGTCTGCGAGACGGACCCGAAGCATTACTCGATCGAGCTGTTCTGGAAGGATCCCGACGGCAAGCTCTACCAGTCGCTGCACAATCTTCGAAGCGCGCAGCAGGCGGCCGGACGCACCATGCTCTTCGGCATCAATGCCGGCATGTACCATCCCAATCTCGCGCCTGTCGGTCTCTATGTCGAGCGCGGGCAGCAGATCGCGTCGGCGAAGACCGGGGCCGGCTCCGGCAATTTCTCGATGCAGCCCAACGGCGTCTTCTATCTTAGCGACGGCAAGGCCGGCGTTCGCGCGACGAAGGATTATTTGAAGCGTTCCCCGAAGGTGGACTATGCCACCCAGTCCGGGCCGATGCTGGTGATCGACGGAAAGCTGCATCCGAAATTCCAGGCCGACAGCCCTTCGCGAAAAATCCGCGATGGCGTCGGCGTGCGTGGCGACGGCGTCGTCGTCTTCGCCATCTCGAACGACGTGGTGACTTTCCACGAATTCGCGCGCCTGTTCCGCGACGAACTCGGCTGTCCCAACGCGCTCTTCCTCGACGGCTCGATCTCCAGCCTCTATGCGCCGGCCATTGGCCGCAACGACGATTTCTGGAATCTCGGGCCGATGATCGGCGTGTTCAGGCGCTAAGCAATTCGAGGAAAACCGAGAAGCGGTGTGCCGTTCGGAAATTGCGTGCAAACAAAGACGGAGCTTTCATTGTCGGCTCGCCTGGCGAATCGCCCCGCTGAACCAAAGGTAAATTTTGATTCAAACTTTGTTGGTAATTTCTCATTAGGAATGGGGCTTCCGGCGGCGCTGTTCCGGCCCTCGGTCTGTTTTGTTTTGCGTACAGGTCAAGATGCGGATTTTTGGCGTCGTCAGTTTCGTGCTTGTAGGGCTTTGCCTTGCCGGCTGCTCGTCTACCTCGGGCGTCGATGCCTTGCAGATGCCGTCGAACGAGACGACCAGTTCGGTCGTGCGGCCAAGCGCGCCGGTGACGAAGGCAGTGAAGACCGCCGACGCTGCGATGACGGTGGAGACCGTTTCCATGGCGGGCGCCGCGCGCATCAGGCCGCCGGCGTCGCTCCCTGGCGACCAGAATGCTCGTGTTGACGAGGACAACGCGCGTCCAGGGGATGAGAATT
>NZ_RZSV01000129.1:0-15973 GCF_004023205.1 Mesorhizobium sp. M1A.F.Ca.IN.020.03.2.1
CCTCGATCACTTCTTTCGGGGGGGGGACGCCGGAAACCCCCGCCGATATCTGCTCGAAGGCAAGGTGGGTTTCGCCGGCGAGCAACCGCGCCACCGTCGTCTTGCCGGTGCCGGGCGGGCCCCAGAAGATCATCGAGCCGAGCGTGCCGGAATTGATCAGCCGCGTCAGCGCGCCATCCGGGCCGGTCAAGTGCTCCTGGCCGACAACCTCGCCAAGGGTCTTCGGGCGCAACCGGTCAGCCAGCGGGCGGCCGGGCGGCGCCTTCTCCGGTTCATCGACGCTGAACAGATCGGCCATGCACTTTTATTTGGTTGGAACGCGGCCCCTTTTCCAGAGCCTGCTCAGTAACGCAACACCTGGCGCAGTATCTGCCCACCGCGCTCGACGGTAAACCGCCACCACCGCGTGTCCTGCTGCGCAATCTGTGCCAGCGTCGCCGCCTTATCGATGCTCGTGCCGTTCACTTCGCGCACGATGTCGCCCGGTTGGAAGCCGAAATCGGCGGCCGGTGAATCGCGGTTGATGTCGACCACGGTGACCCCCTTCATGTCGGTGCGCAGCCCGAGACGCTGGGCAAGGCGCGGCGAAAGCTCTGCCACCTTGGCGCCGGCGAAGGGGCTGCGGCCATGCAGCGTGACCTCGCTCGGCTTCGCGCCTTCGGGGGCGCGCTCCAGCGCAATCTCAAGCGTTGCCTGCTGGCCCTTGCTCAGCACTGCGAAGGTCGCCTTGGTACCGATCGACAGCGTCGCCATGCGGTAATCCAGCGCCTCGATGCTTTCGACCGGGGTGTTGTTGAGCGACAGCACGACGTCGCCGGGCTTGAGCCCCGCCTTGCCGGCCGGTCCGGCCCCATCGACCGACGAGACCAGCGCGCCTGTCGGCTTTTCCATGCCAAGAGATTCCGCGATCTGGGGTGTCACGGCTTCAAACTCGGCGCCGATATAGGGCCGCTCGAAGAAATCCAGGCCGGCTTTGGCGGCGTCGGCGAAAGCCCTGACCATGTTCGACGGAATGGCGAAACCGATACCGATCGAGCCGCCGCTGCGGCTATAGATAGCCGTGTTGATGCCGACCAGCTGGCCGCCCATGTTGATCAGCGCGCCGCCGGAATTGCCGGGATTGATGGCGGCATCGGTCTGGATGAAATAGCCGGAGTCGGAAACGCCGATATGGCTGCGGGCAAGCGCCGAAACGATCCCGCTGGTGGTCGTCTGGCCGACGCCGAAGGGATTGCCGATGGCGAGCACCAGGTCGCCGACCTCGAGCGCGTCGGAATCGCCGATGGCGATCACCGGGAACGGCTTGTCGGCGGAGATTTTGAGCACGGCAAGATCCAGTGTCTCGTCCTTCAGCATCACCTTGGATGTGAACTCGCGCCCGTCGGCCGTCGCGACCTTCACCTCGTCGGCATCCTTGATGACATGGTAGTTGGTGACGATCACGCCGCTCGGATCGACCAGCACGCCGGAACCGAGCGAAGACTGCGCGCGCGGCTGCGCGCGGCCGAAGAACTCCTCGAAGAAGGGATCGCCCTCGAATGGCGAGGTCACCTTTGCGGTCTGCGAGGCGTAGACGTTGACCACGGCCGGCGCCGTCTGCTTGACCAGCGGCGCAAACGAAAGCTGCACCTCCTCGCGGCCGAACGGCACGCGCTTGTCGGGCCCGGAAGTGGAGTTCTCGCCCTCGACGCCATGCAAGAGATCGGTCAGCACGTCGGAAAGGCCAGGGTCGGCCGGCTTGGCGGCATCTTCTGCGAATGCCTGTCTGACGCTAGGAGCCGCGGCGAAAGCGGCAAGCGTGCAAACCGCAATAAGAAACAGCCGTTTGAGGTGCATTCCGAATCCTCCAGATCAGGCGCCATTGTCCCGACGATTGTGCAGAATGAAAGGCTAATGCACGGAAATACGATGCTTGTCGCGCAAAAGCGTGAGAACGAGAACGAAAATCCGCTCGCCCTGCTCGCTGGCTTCAGAACGAAAAAGGGGCCCCGAAGGCCCCTTGAATTCATTCGCTGAAAACCTGGCCTTATGCGGCCGCGGCTTCCTCTTCGCCGCCTTCGGCCTCGAGACGCGCGCGGTCGGCGGCGCCCTTGGCCGAGGTGTCGCGGTCGACGAACTCGATGACCGCCATGGCGGCATTGTCGCCGTGGCGGAAGCCCGCCTTCATGATGCGCAGGTAGCCGCCGTTGCGGCTGGCGTAGCGCGGTGCGATGGTTTCGAACAGGCGCTTGACGACGCCTTCATTGCCGATCTGCGCGATCACCTGGCGGCGGGCGTGCAGGTCGCCGCGCTTGCCGAGCGTCACCAGCTTCTCGACGATCGGACGCAGGTCCTTCGCCTTCGGCAGGGTGGTGACGATCTGCTCGTGCTCGATCAGAGACACGGCGAGGTTGGCGAACATCGACTTGCGGTGGCTTACGCTGCGGGCGAAGCGACGGCCTTTGAAACCGTGGCGCATGGCTCTTTTCCTTCTTTAGTTGTTCAAGAGGCCACGGCCTCTGATGGTTTTCCGCATGACCGTCGGATCGAGCGGCTCGCGCCGCCGATCCTTGGAATTCATGCTCAATACTGATCCTCGTAACGCTTGGCGAGGTCTTCGATGTTTTCCGGCGGCCAGTCCGGCACTTCCATGCCGAGGTGCAGACCCATCGCCGCCAGCACTTCCTTGATCTCGTTCAGCGACTTGCGGCCGAAATTCGGAGTGCGCAGCATCTCGGCTTCGGTCTTCTGGATCAGGTCGCCGATATAGACGATGTTGTCGTTCTTCAGGCAGTTGGCCGAACGCACCGAAAGCTCGAGCTCGTCGACCTTCTTGAGCAGCGCCGGGTTGAAGGCGAGCTCGGTGACGGCCTCGGTGGCGACTTCCTTCTGCGGCTCGTCGAAGTTGACGAACAGGCTGAGCTGGTCCTGCAGGATGCGGGCCGCGAAAGCCACGGCGTCCTCGCCCGAGATCGAACCGTCGGTCTCGATGGTCATGGTCAGCTTGTCATAGTCGAGAACCTGACCCTCGCGGGTGTTCTCGACCTTGTAGGAGACCTTCTTGACCGGCGAGTAGAGGCTATCGACCGGGATCAAGCCGATCGGCGCGTCCTCGGCGCGGTTGCGCTCAGCCGGCACGTAGCCCTTGCCGGTGTCGACGGTGAATTCCATGCGGATCTCCGCGCCCTCGTCCAGCGTGCAGATCACGTGGTCGGGGTTGAGGATCTCGACGTCGCCGACGGTCTGGATGTCACCGGCAAGCACGGCGCCCGGGCCCTGCTTGCGCACGACCATGCGCTTGGGACCATCGCCTTCCATGCGGATGGCGATTTCCTTGATGTTGAGCACGATGTCGGTCACGTCCTCGCGCACGCCGGCGATGGACGAGAACTCATGCAGCACGCCGTCGATCTGCACGGCGGTGACGGCCGCACCGCGCAGCGAAGACAGAAGCACGCGCCGCAGCGCGTTGCCGAGCGTGAGGCCGAAGCCACGCTCGAGCGGCTCGGCCACAAGCGTGGTCAGCGTCTTCTTCTTCGACGAGAACTCGATCTTGTTCGGCTTGATCAGTTCCTGCCAGTTTTTCTGGATCATGGTGTCTTCCTTCCTTTGACCCGCCACCATCCAATCGTGGCGGGCAGCCTGGAATTGCCGCGGAGGAGCGCCTTGGCGCTCACGCGGCGTTCAAAAATATTAGACGCGGCGCTTCTTGCGCGGACGGCAGCCATTGTGCGGGATCGGCGTCACATCGCGAATCGAGGTGATGGTGAAGCCGGCCGCCTGAAGGGCGCGCAGCGCCGATTCACGGCCGGAGCCGGGTCCGCAGACCTCGACCTCGAGCATGCGCATGCCGTGTTCCTGGGCCTTCTTGGCGACGTCCTCGGCGGCCATCTGGGCGGCGAACGGGGTCGACTTGCGCGAACCCTTGAAGCCCTGGGCGCCGGCGGACGACCAGGCGATCGAATTGCCCTGCGCGTCGGTGATGGTGATCATCGTGTTGTTGAAGGTCGAATTGACGTGGGCAACGCCCGACGAGATGTTCTTGCGTTCGCGACGGCGAACACGAGCGGCTTCCTTGGCCATGGTACTCCTTTCAGTTGATCTCTACACCGCCGTAACGCCAGCGGCTCCACCTTTGCAGTGAATGGTGAATAGTGAAATGGTGAATGGTCAAAGCGCCATTCACCATTCACCACCAACCATTCACCAATTACTTCTTCTTGCCGGCGATCGCCTTGGCCGGGCCCTTGCGGGTGCGCGCATTGGTATGCGTGCGCTGGCCGCGGACCGGCAGCGAGCGGCGGTGACGCAGGCCGCGGTAGCAGCCGAGGTCCATCAGCCGCTTGATGTTCATCGAGACCTCGCGGCGCAGGTCGCCTTCGACCTGGTAGTCGCGGTCGATCGTCTCGCGGATCTGCAGCACTTCCGCGTCGGTCAGCTGGTTGACGCGGCGGTCCGCTGGGATGCCGACCTTGTCGACGATCTCCTGGGCAAACTTCTTGCCGATGCCGTGAATGTACTGAAGCGCAATGACGACGCGCTTGTTGGTCGGAATGTTGACGCCGGCTATACGAGCCATGTTCTTTCATCTCCATTTGGGCCGGCCACCTTCAAAAAGGCAGGCCCGGCGCTATCTAAGTTGCCCCGCGTCCGGTGGAGGCCGGCCCTTGCGGGAGTTTCCTGGTTCAAAACAGATGCCCTGCCCTTGCGGGCAAGCAAAGTCCATGCCTGATAGGAAGACGGGCCGCCATACCCCAATGGCTTCTTCCAGTCAAGCGCAATCTTTGCTTGTCGGAGCGGCCTAGCTCACCGCCGCCGTGAGCACCTTCTCGATCTCCGCGGTCACCGCGTCGATGCTGGCCATGCCGTCAACGCTCTTCAGCCTGCCTTTGGCATAGTAGTAGCCGGTCAGCGGCGCCGTCTTCTTGTAATATTCTCGCAGGCGCTCCTCGAACACCGCCGGGTTGTCGTCCTTGCGCACCGGCTGGCCGGCCGCCTTGGCATCCTCGGCCCGCTTGACGATGCGCCCGACCAGCGCCTTGTCGTCGACGACGAGCTCGATGACGCTGTCGAGCGCGATGTTGCGCTCGGCGAGCATGGCTTCGACGGCATCGGCCTGCACCAGCGTGCGCGGATAACCGTCGAGGATGAAGCCCCTGGCGCAGTCGGGCTGGTCGATCCGCTCGGCGACGATCGCATTGACGATCGCGTCCGACACCAGCTCGCCGGCATCCATCACCGCCTTGGCCCGCCTGCCGACTTCGGTTCCGGCCTGGACGGCGGCACGCAGCATGTCTCCCGTCGAAAGCTGGGTATGCCGTGTTTTTCTACCAGTCTCTGTGCTTGCGTCCCCTTGCCCGCTCCTGGCGGCCCAAGCAATATCAGCCTCATCTGCTCCTCTTACCCCCGCGCAACTTCGACTTCTTGATCAGGCCCTCATACTGGTGCGCGATCAGGTGACCCTGAATCTGCGCCACCGTGTCGAGCGTGACACTGACCACGATCAGAAGCGATGTGCCACCGAGATAGAAAGGTACGCCAGTCGCTGAAATCAGGAACTCAGGCAGCAGACACACCAGCACCAGGTAGATGGCGCCGATGACGGTGATACGCGTCAGAACATAGTCGATATATTCGGCGGTGCGCTCGCCCGGACGATAGCCCGGGATGAAGCCGGAATGCTTCTTGAGCTGGTCGGCCGTGTCCTTCGGGTTGAAGACGATCGCCGTGTAGAAGAAGGCGAAGAAAATGATCATCGCCGCATAGAACGCCATATAGAGCGGCTGGCCGTGGCCCAGCGCCGCAAGAACCGTGCTCGCCCAGGCAGGCAGGTTGGTGGTCTGCGAGAAGCCTGCAACCGTTGCCGGGAGAAGCAGCAGCGAGGAGGCGAAGATCGGCGGGATGACACCCGAGGTGTTGAGCTTCAGCGGCAGATGCGAGGTGTCGCCCTGGAACATGCGGTTGCCGACCTGCCGCTTCGGATACTGGATGAGCAGGCGGCGCTGGGCGCGCTCGAAGAAGACGATGACGCCGATGACGACGACGGCGAGCACGATGATCGCGAGAATCAGGCTAGTGGACAGCGCACCGGTGCGGCCGAGTTCCAGCGTGCCTGAAATGGCGTGCGGCAGACCGGCGACGATGCCCGAGAAGATGATCAGCGAAATGCCGTTGCCGATGCCGCGCGCGGTGATCTGCTCGCCGAGCCACATCAGGAACATGGTCCCGCCGACAAGCGTGACGACGGTCGAGATGCGGAAGAACATGCCGGGATCGGTGACGATACCGTTGCCGCCCTCCAGCCCGACCGAAATGCCGTAGGCCTGCACCAAGGCCAGCAGCACGGTGCCGTAGCGCGTGTACTGGTTGATGATCTTGCGGCCCTGCTCGCCTTCCTTCTTCAGCGCTTCCAGCGACGGGATGACCGAGGTCATCAGCTGCATGATGATGGAAGCGGAGATGTAGGGCATGATGCCGAGCGCGAAGATCGCCATGCGCTGCACGGCGCCGCCGGCAAACATGTTGAACATGCCGAGCACGCCCTTGCTCTGCGAGGAGAAGGCCTGCGCGAAAGCGTCGGGATTGATCCCGGGAAGCGGGATGTAGGTGCCGAGGCGGTAGACGAGCAGCGCGCCGACGGTGAACCAGATGCGCTTCTTCAGATCCTCGGCCTTGGCGAAGGCCGCAAAATTCAGATTGGAGGCTAGTTGTTCAGCAGCCGAAGCCATGCCTGATTTTCTCCGCTAGAGCATGATGCCGAAAAGTGTGAAGCGGTTTTCGGAAGACATCATCCTCTACTTCATTGATTATGCTCTACTTCATTGATTTCTATGTCGCGCTCGATGCCCGCAGCTCAGGCGGCGCGTGTCACCGAAGCTCACGAGATAAGCTCCGGACCGTCAACATGCAAGCGGCCGCGTTGACGCGGCCGCCTAATTGATCAGATCAAAGCGCGGACGGGCGGCAAAAATGAAATCATACCCGCCGGCCGCGCTTCAAATCGCCGTTACTCGGCGGCGGCCGCTTCCGGCAGCTTCACCGAACCGCCGGCCTTCTCGATCTTCTCGATCGCAGCTTTGGAGGCGCCGGCGACGTCGAAGCTGAGCTTGGCCTTGAGCTCGCCGTCGGAGAGCACGCGCACGCCGTCCTTGGCGCGGCGGATGACGCCGGCAGTGATCAGGGTCTCAGCCGTCACGGTCTCCTTCGCGTCGAGCTTCTTGGCATCGACGGCAGCCTGGATGCGAGCAAGCGACACGACGGTGAAGCTCTTGGCGAACAGGTTGTTGAAGCCGCGCTTCGGCAGGCGCCGGTAAAGCGGCATCTGGCCGCCCTCGAAGCCGTTGATGGCAACGCCCGAGCGTGCCTTCTGGCCCTTAACGCCGCGACCGGCGGTCTTGCCAGAGCCGGAGCCGATGCCGCGACCGAGGCGCTTCCTGGAGTGCGTGGCGCCGTCCTTGTCACGCAGATCGTTGAGTTTCATGTTTCTGTCTCCTGCGCTTCCGTTCAGGCCTCGTCCACAACGCGGACGAGGTGCTGGACGGCGGCGATCATGCCGCGCACCGAAGGGGTGTCTTCCAGCGTACGCCGCTTGTGCATCTTGTTGAGGCCGAGGCCGACCAGCGTCGCGCGCTGCTCCTTCGGCCGGCGGATCGGCGAACCGATCTGCTCGACGGTGATGGTCTTGGTAGCTTTCTTGGCCATGGTCGAAATCCCTGGTCAGCGTCGACTATTCTTCGGCCGCGACGGCGGTGCCGCGGCGGGCCTGAAGGGTCGAGTACTTGATGCCGCGCGCAGCGGCCACATCCTTCGGATGCATCTGGCTCTTCAGCGCGTCGAAGGTGGCGCGAACCATGTTGTATGGGTTCGACGAACCCATCGACTTGGCGACCACGTCGTGCATGCCGAGTGTCTCGAAGACGGCGCGCATCGGGCCGCCAGCGATGATGCCGGTACCCTGCTTGGCGGCGCGCAGCAGAACGCGTCCGGCGCCCCAGCGGCCCTCGACGTCGTGATGCAGCGTGCGGCCCGAACGCAGCGGCACGAAGATCATGTCGCGCTTGGCCGATTCGGTCGCCTTGCGGATCGCCTCCGGCACTTCGCGCGCCTTGCCGTGGCCGAAGCCGACGCGGCCCTTCTGGTCGCCGACGACGACAAGTGCGGCAAAGCCGAAGCGACGGCCGCCCTTCACCACCTTGGCGACGCGGTTGATGTGGACAAGCTTGTCCACCATGCCGTCGTCCCGCTCTTCGCGTTCACGCTCGCGGCCGCGGCCGCCTTCCCTACGTTCCTGTGCCATATCCTAGTCCTTGTTCTTTTCCGGAAGCACGGGTTGCTGTTTGCCGGCGCCTCTAGCGACCCACCGGCGGTGAATTTCTCCTTTGCATGATCCTGTCCGAAAAGTCTGCAACTTTTCGGGATCATGCATTAGAAGCTCAGACCGCCTTCGCGGGCAGCCTCGGCCAGCGCCTTGACGCGGCCGTGATAGATGTACGGGCCACGATCGAAGACGACTTCCTTGACGCCGGCCTTCGACGCGCGCTCGGCGATCAGCTTGCCGACCGCGGCAGCAGCGGCGCTGTCGGCGCCGGTCTTGAGCGAGCCCTTCAGCTCCTTCTCCAGGGTCGAGGCGGCGGCCAGCGTGTGGCCCTTGGCGTCGTCGATGACCTGGACGTAGATGTGCTTCGAGGTGCGATGCACCGAAAGCCGCGGCCGCTCGCCGGCGACCTTCTTGAGCTGGCGGCGCACGCGCTGCGCGCGGCGCTGGGTGGTTTCTTTGGGGCTAGCCATGATTCTGTTCCTTGCCTTCAGAAAACGGGGGCAACCGTGTGCGGTAGGCCAAGCCTCCCGCGGTCGCGCCCCGCGGCGATCAAAAGTCTTACTTCTTCTTGCCTTCCTTGCGGACAATCCGCTCGTCGGCATAGCGCACGCCCTTGCCCTTGTAGGGTTCGGGACCGCGATACTCGCGGATCTCGGCCGCGACCTGGCCGACCTGCTGCTTGTCGATGCCGGAGACCGTGATTTCGGTCGGCTTCGGCACGGAGATCGTGATGCCCTGCGGCGTCTCATAGACCACGTCGTGGCTGAAGCCGAGCGCCAGCTGCAGGTTCTTGCCCTGCATGGCGGCGCGATAGCCGACGCCGGTGATCTCGAGCTTCTTCTCGAAGCCGTCCTTGACGCCCTGCAGGATGTTGACGATCTGCGTGCGCGACATGCCCCACTTGGCGCGGGCGGTCTTGGTCTGGTCGCGCGGCTCGACCGAAATCTCGGCGCCTTCCATCTTGACCAGCACTTCGTCGTTGACCACGAACTTCAGCTCGCCCTTGGGGCCCTTCGCCGTCACGGTCTGGCCGTTGACGGTCGCGGAGACGCCCTGCGGCAGCGAAACGGGTTTCTTTCCGATACGAGACATTGTTGTCTCCTCTTTCCTTTACTGCTGTGAATGGTGAATGGTGGAATGGCGAACGGCGCGGTCAAAGTCCCGTGCAGCCTCACCATTCACTATTCACCATTGACCATTCACCCTTAGAAAATCTGGCAGAGGATCTCGCCGCCGACATTCTGCTCGCGCGCTTCGTGATCGGCCATGACGCCCTTCGGCGTCGAAAGGATGGCGATGCCGAGGCCGTTGGCGACATGCGGGATCGACTTGGCCGAGACATAGACGCGGCGGCCGGGCTTCGAGACGCGCTCGATTTCGCGCACGACCGGAGCGCCGTCGAAATACTTCAGCTCGATCTCGATTTCCGACTTGCCGTTCTCGAAGTCAGTCTGGCTGTAGTCGCGAATATAGCCTTCCGACTTCAGCACTTCGAGGACGCGGGCGCGCAGACGCGAGGCCGGGGTCGAGACGCTCGACTTCTTGCGGCCATAGGCGTTGCGGATGCGGGTCAGCATATCGCCGAGAGGATCGCTCAATGACATCTCAGTGTCTCCTTACCAGCTCGACTTGACCAGGCCCGGGATCTGGCCGTTGTTGCCCAGATCGCGAAGCGCGATACGCGAAAGCTTGAGCTTGCGATAGTAGGCGCGCGGACGCCCCGTCACTTCGCAGCGGTTGCGGATGCGGATCTTGGCCGAGTTGCGCGGCAGCGCCGAAAGCTTCAACTGGGCGCGGAAACGCTCTTCCATCGGCTTGGACTGGTCCATGACGATGTCCTTGAGCGCCTTGCGCTTGGCGGCGTACTGACCGGCAAGCTTGCGGCGCCGGTTGTTCTTCTCGACTGAGCTGGTCTTTGCCATTTCAGATTTTTCCTTTTTCGCTGCCGTTACTGGCGGAAGGGGAAGTTGAAGGCCTTGAGCAGCGCTCTGGCCTCGTCATCCGTCTTCGCCGTCGTACAAACGATGACGTCCATGCCCCAGACCTGATCAACCTTGTCGTAGTTGATCTCCGGGAACACGATGTGCTCCTTGATGCCCATGGCGTAGTTGCCACGGCCGTCAAAGCTCTTCGGGTTCAGTCCGCGGAAGTCGCGAACGCGCGGCAGCGCGATGTTCACGAGGCGGTCGAGGAACTCGTACATGCGTTCCTTGCGCAGCGTGACCTTGGCGCCGATCGGCATGTTCTCGCGCACCTTGAAGCCCGCGATCGAGTTGCGGGCGCGGGTGACGACAGCCTTCTGGCCGGCGATCAGCGCGAGGTCCTCGGCCGCGACCGAGGGCTTCTTGGAATCGCCGGTCGCTTCGCCGACACCCATGTTCAGCACGATCTTGTCGATGCGCGGAACCTGCATCTCGTTGTCGTAGCCGAACTGCTCCTGCAGCGCCTTGCGGATGGTCTCCTGATAGACCTTCTTGAGGCGCGGCTCGTTCTTGGCAGCTGCCTGCTTGGTTTCAGCCTTAGCCATTGATGACTTCTCCCGAACGCTTGGCGACGCGCACCTTCTTGCCGTCCTTCTGGATGGCGAAGCCGACGCGGGTCGGCTTGCCGTCCTTAGGGTCGGCTAGCGCGATGTTCGACAGGTGGATCGGCGCTTCCTTGGTGATGATCCCGCCCTCTTGGGACTGGGTCTGCTTCTGGTGACGGCGAATGAGGTTCACGCCGCGGACCAGCGCGGTGTCTTCCTTCGGCTGCACCGACAGGACTTCGCCCGAACGGCCCTTGTCCTTGCCGGCAAGCACGACGACCTTGTCGCCTTTTCTGATCTTTTGCATGGGTCCGGCTCCTTACAGCACTTCAGGCGCGAGCGAGATGATCTTCATGTGGTTCTTGGCGCGAAGCTCGCGCGGAACCGGCCCGAAGATACGTGTGCCGATCGGCTCTTTCTTGTTGTCGACGAGAACGGCCGCGTTCTTGTCGAAACGGATCACGCTGCCGTCCGGACGGCGGATGTCCTTGGCCGTGCGAACCACGACCGCCTTCATCACATCGCCCTTCTTAACGCGGCCGCGCGGGATGGCTTCCTTGATCGACACCACGATGATGTCGCCGACGGAGGCATACTTCCGCTTCGAACCGCCCAGCACCTTGATGCACATGACACGACGGGCGCCGGAATTGTCCGCGACGTCGAGGTTTGTTTGCATCTGAATCATGACTGGCCGCCTTCTTCTTTTCTAACGGGACGGGCTTTCACCCCTCCCCGGTCTGTCCAAAATTCGTTTCGTTCGCCCGGATCAAGCCTGATCCGCGGTGATGACGACCCAGCGCTTGTCCTTGGAGATCGGCTTCGATTCCTGGATGAACACCTGGTCGCCGACCTTGTGGGCGTTGTTCTCGTCATGCGCCTTGTACTTCTTGGTCAGGCGCACGGTCTTCTTCATCACGGGATGCGTGAAGCGCCGCTCGACCTTGACGACGACCGTCTTCTCGTTCTTGTCGCTGACCACGGTGCCCTGCAGGATGCGCTTTGGCATGGTTCTCGTCCTTAAGCCTTCTTGGCCGCGGCTTTTTCCGCGGCGATGGTCTTGATGCGCGCGATGTCCCTGCGGACCTGCTTCACGCGTGCGGTCTTCTCGAGCTGGCCGGTGGCCTTCTGGAAGCGCAGATTGAACTGCTCCTTCTTGAGGGCGGCCAGGTCGTCGGCCAGCTGATCCTGGGTCTTGGTCCGGATATCTTCGGCTTTCATGATCGCCTGTCCTTATTCTGCGATGCGCTGCACGAAGCGCGTCTTGACCGAGAGCTTGGCGGCGCCGAGACGCAGCGCCTCACGCGCGGTTTCTTCGCTGACGCCGTCGATCTCGAACATGATGCGGCCAGGCTTGACGCGCGCCGCCCAGTAGTCGACGGCGCCCTTGCCCTTACCCATGCGCACTTCGGTCGGCTTCGAGGTGACCGGCAGATCCGGGAACACCCGGATCCAGACGCGGCCGGCGCGCTTCATCTCGCGGGTGATCGCGCGGCGGGCCGCCTCGATCTCGCGCGCGGTGACGCGGTTCGGCTCAAGCGCCTTCAGCCCGAAACCGCCGAAATCCAGATTGGTGCCGCCCTTGGCGGTACCGTGGATACGGCCCTTGAACTGCTTGCGGAACTTTGTGCGCTTTGGCTGCAGCATCGTTCTAACTCCAAATTCTCAAATTTCTCAGGCGTTCTCGCGACGGCGACCGCGCTCACGCTCGCCGGTCTGACCGCCGTGATCGCCTTCCGTGGCGCGACGCTCCGACGCCATCGGGTCGTGCTCGAGGATCTCGCCCTTGAACACCCACACCTTGACGCCGCAGATGCCATACGCCGTGTTCGCCTCGGCCGTGCCGTAGTCGACATCGGCGCGCAGCGTATGCAGCGGCACGCGGCCTTCGCGGTACCACTCCATGCGCGCGATTTCGGCGCCGCCGAGACGGCCGGAGCAGTTGATGCGGATGCCTTCGGCACCAAGACGCATGGCCGACTGAACGGCGCGCTTCATGGCGCGACGGAACGCGATGCGGCGCTCGAGCTGCTGGGCGATCGACTGGGCGATCAGCGTGGCGTCGATTTCCGGCTTGCGCACTTCAACGATGTTGAGGTGCGTCTCGGACTTCGTCATCTCCATCAGCTTCCTGCGGAGCTTCTCGATGTCGGCGCCCTTCTTGCCGATGATCAGGCCCGGACGCGCGGCATGGATGGTGACGCGGCACTTCTTGTGCGGACGCTCGATCACGACCTTGGAGATCGCGGCCTGCTTGAGTTCCTTCTCAAGATACTTACGGATCTTGATGTCTTCATGCAGCAGCTCACCGTATTCGCCGGTGTTCGCGAACCAGCGCGAATCCCAGGTGCGGTTGATGCCGAGACGCAGCCCGATCGGATTGACTTTCTGGCCCATTATGCGGCCTCCCCTTTTTCCTCGACTTCACGAACGACGATCGTGAGGTGCGAGAACGGCTTTTCGATACGGCTGGCGCGACCACGGCCACGCGCGTGGAAACGCTTCATGACGATCGACTTGCCGACATAGGCTTCCGATACGATCAGTGCGTCGACATCGAGGTCGTGGTTGTTTTCCGCGTTGGCGATCGCCGACTCCAGCGTCTTCTTGACCGTGCCGGAAATCCGCTTGGCCGAGAATTCGAGGTCGGAAAGCGCTGTCGCGACCTTCTTGCCGCGGATCAGCGCGGCAACCAGGTTCAGCTTCTGCGGGCTGATACGGATGGTGCGCAGAACGGCGCGCGCCTCGTTGTCAGCAAGCCTGCGCGGAGCTTTGGCCTTGCCCATGATTATTTCCTCTTCGCCTTCTTATCCGCGCCATGACCGTAGTAGGTCCGGGTCGGAGCGAATTCACCGAACTTGTGGCCGACCATGTCCTCGTTCACCGAGACGGGAACGTGCTTCTGGCCGTTGTAGACACCGAAGGTGAAGCCGACGAACTGCGGCAGGATGGTGGAGCGACGGCTCCACATCTTGATCACCTCATTGCGACCGCCTTCACGAACCTTGTCCACCTTCTTGAGAAGGTAGCCGTCGATGAAGGGGCCTTTCCAAATCGAACGAGTCACTTGGCGTTACCTCTTCTTAGCTCTTGCGCTGATGGCGCGAGCGCACGATGAACTTGTCGGTCGCCTTGTTGGACCGCGTCTTCTTGCCCTTGGTCGGCTTGCCCCAGGGCGAAACCGGGTGACGGCCACCCGAGGTGCGGCCTTCGCCACCACCGTGCGGATGATCGACCGGGTTCATGGCCACGCCGCGATTGTGCGGGCGCTTGCCACGCCACACCGTGCGGCCGGCCTTGCCGTCGTTGATGTTGCCGTGATCGGGGTTCGACACGGCGCCGACGGTGGCCATGCAGGAGCCGTGCACGACGCGCTGCTCGCCCGAGTTGAGGCGCAGGATCGCCATGCCCTGGTCGCGGCCGACGAGCTGGGCGTAGCCGCCGGCCGAACGGGCGACCTGGCCGCCCTTGCCCGGCTTCAGCTCGATGTTGTGGACGATCGTGCCGACCGGCATCGAGGCCAGCGGCATCGCGTTGCCCGGCTTCACGTCGACCGCTTCGCCGGCCACGATCTTGTCGCCGGCGGCCAGACGCTGCGGCGCCAGGATGTAGGACAGCTCGCCGTCGTCATACTTGATCAGCGCGATGAAGGCGGTGCGGTTCGGATCGTATTCGATGCGCTCGACCGTGCCGACGACGTCGTACTTCTTACGCTTGAAGTCGATGATGCGGTACGAACGCTTGTGACCGCCGCCGATGAAGCGGGCCGTGATGCGGCCGTAGTTGTTGCGGCCGCCCGACTTGGTCAGGCCTTCGGTCAGGCCCTTGACGGGCTTGCCCTTGTAGAGGCCCGAGCGGTCGACGATGACCAGCTGACGGGTGCTCGGCGTTACCGGGTTGAATTTCTTGAGTGCCATTGTCCTGTCCTCGCGGCCTTGCTCAGAGACCCGTCGCGACGTCGATCGACTGGCCGTCGGCCAGCGTCACAACCGCCTTCTTGACGTCGCCCTGGCGGCCAACCGTGCCGCGGAAGCGCTTGATCTTGCCCTTGCGGACGAGCGTGTTCACGGCCGTAACCTTGACGCCGAAGAGAGCTTCCACGGCGGCCTTGATTTCCGGCTTCGACGCCTTCTTGGCGACATTGAAGACGACCTGGTTCTGCTCGGAAGCCATGGTCAACTTTTCGGTGATCGCCGGCGAGACGATCACGTCGTAGTGACGGAGGTCGGTCATTTGAAGCGCTCCTCGAGAGCCTCGACGGCGGCCTTCGAAAGGACCAGCGTGCCGCGGCGCAGAATGTCGTAGACGTTGATGCCCTGGATCGGCAGCACGTCGATGTTGGGAATGTTGGTCGCCGCCAGCTTGAAGTTCTGGTCAAGCTCGGCGCCGCCGATCACCAGGGCGTTGGTGAGCCCGAGCGTCTCGAGGCTCACTACCAGCGCCTTGGTCTTGGCTTCGGCGAGCTTCAGCTCGTCGACGATGATCAGCGAAGCGCTCTTGGCCTTGGCCGAGAGAGCGTGCTTCAAGCCCAGAGCTCGCACCTTCTTCGGCAGCTCGTGCTCGTGGCTGCGCACGACCGGGCCGTGCGCCTTGCCACCGCCGCGGAACTGCGGAGCGCGAGCCGAATGGTGACGGGCGCGGCCCGTACCCTTCTGCTTGTACATCTTGGCGCCGGTGCGCGCGATCTCGGCGCGGCCCTTGGCCTTGTGCGTGCCCTGCTGCTTCTTGGCCAGCTGCCAGCGCACGACGCGCTGCAGGATGTCCTCACGCGGGTCAAGGCCGAAGATCTCCTCGGAGAGCTTTACCTTGCCGGCGTCCTTGCCGCCGAGGGTTGTGATCTTGAGGTCCATTATTCCGCTCCCTCATTGGCCGGGGCATCGTTCTTGGCGGCAGCGGCACGGATCGCGGCTGGCTTCGGCGCGTTGGCCGGCAGCGCAACCTTGGCCGCGTCACGGACCAGGATCCAGGCGCCCTTCACCCCCGGGACGGCGCCGCGGATCAGGATCAGGCCGCGGTCGGCATCGGTCGAGACGACCTCGACATTCTGGGTGGTGACGCGAACGTCGCCCATGTGGCCGGCCATCTTCTTGCCCCTGAACACCTTGCCGGGGTCCTGGCGCTGTCCGGTCGAGCCGTGCGTGCGGTGCGAG
>NZ_RZSV01000012.1:0-2266 GCF_004023205.1 Mesorhizobium sp. M1A.F.Ca.IN.020.03.2.1
GATGACGGCTACATCTTCAGTGAGACTGTCCGGGTGACCGAGAACGGCGCGAAGTCGCTGAGCAGCATGCCCCGTGACCTGCTGGTCAATTACTGAGTTTTAGGATTGCGATGCCGGCGTAGCGCCAACACCATGCGCCGGCACAGGGGGGTTCCGCTGAGGGGAGGGATTGATTCACGGTTTCCGAAAGGAGGCCGTTGATGAATGGGGACAATTTCTGGCTGAGCGAGCAACAATTTGCACGGCTTGAGCCATTGCTGCCGACCGGTACACAGGCAGGGTGCCCGTTGTTGATCGCAGAGCAGGTGGGATTACCACCTAATCACTAACGGTGGCCGCTGTGTGGATGTGTAACCGTGACAGCACATGATCTGGCTCCGCATTTCGTACGGTTCCGCGCTGGAATTCCACTTGTGAGACCGGTGCAGGAAGAAGCAGGATCCCGAAAAGAACGCGCAGATCACGTTCGTTGTTGCGGGTGGCGGAGGGACGCTGTGGCGAAGGCGTGTCATCTGGACGCGAGGCTCTACCTGAAGAGGTTTGCAAACCGGGCATAGGACGGAGCAATGAACAGGGTGGAGGGCGCAGACGAGGGTCCAGGTTCGCCAGCGACGTTTGCGCCGCTCAGCAACCCGACGTTTCGCTCTATCTGGCTGGCCTCCCAAGTCCCCCTCGGCTGGTTGCTGCAGCCTGTCGCCATCAGTTGGCTGATGGCGACGATCTCGACTTCCATCTTATGGTCGCGCTGGTGCAGGCGTCGTCGAACCTGCCAGCGTTTATCTTGTCAGTCTTTGCGGGGGCTACCGCCGATAATTTCAACCGAGGGTTATGTTTTCTGGCCGGTGCATTATGGCGGTCGAATCTGCGATGCTGACCGCGTCTGTGGCGCTGGGCTTTGTCGAGGCTTGGATGATCCTGGGCTTCAGCTTCTTGATCGCATGCGTTCGGGCTTGTGACGGCTCTCGCCGTGACCACACTCACATACCTGTACCGCTGGGGACCATTTGGCGCTGCAAATGGAAGGTTCGTTCTTCGCCTCTGCCGCGTGAGTCGATGAGGACGGCGACCCGACGCCATTCGCCACCTGGGTTTGGGCGAACGAACGCCGATCGCGTCGACCTTGTGCGGGCGGCAAAACGACTGAAGCTCAAGGCCAAGATAGCAAGACCTTCGCCCAAGAGCTTGGACCCCCCGCCGCTGCCGATGATCATCGAGAAGGCGGACGGCAGCTTTGCGCTGCTGGCGGCATTGTCTGCGGGCAAGGTCCTTTTGCATTATTCGCAATCGGGGCCCCGCAGGAACTTGCACGTGCGGATTTTGACCTCCTGTGGAGCGGTTACGTCGTCCTCGTCACCAGCCGGGCCTTTCGAAGGGCTTCTCACGGCGCTTCGATTTCTCATGGTTCATTCCCCAAATCATCCGCTACCGCTGGATCTTCGCCGAAGTGCTGCTTGCCTCGTTCTTCATGCAGTTGCTTGGCCTGATCTCGCCGATCTTGTTCCAACTGGTGATCGACAAGGTGCTCGTCCACAACGGCTTGACCACGCTCGAAGTGCTGGTGATCGGCCTGTCTGCGGTCTCGATGTTCGAGGTGCTGCTTACCGGCCTGCGCACCTACACCACCATTCACACCACGAGCCGCATCGACGTGGCGCTCGGCGCCAAGCTGTCCATCATCTGCTTGGCCTGCCGATCGCCTATTTCGAGGCAAGGCAGACCGGCCAGACGGTGGCGCGCGTCCACGAGCTCGAGAACAACCGTGCCTTTCTCACCGGTTCGGCGCTCACCGTGCTGCTCGACTCCTGTTCCTCTCCGTCATATATCTCTACAGCCCCTGGATGACGCTGATCGTTATCTTGTCGATCCCGGCCTACGTCGTGCTATCGATGGCGGTGACCCCGGAATTCCGCCGCCGCACCGATGCGGAATCGGTGGCGCCGCCAAATGCACCGGCGCCGCTCGTCGACCTGCAGCGCCTGCAGATGCGCCAGTCGCTCGTGGCTTACCAGGCCGAACAGGAGAGCCTCGAGGCCGAGATCGCGCAGAAGCAGGTCGGGATCGAGCGCGGCAACAAGTCGCTGGTCGAGCGCCGCAAGCTGGTCAGCTTGGCTGGCGACCGGCTGGATGTCTTTGAGGAACTGGAAAAGCGATAGGTCGGTATCAAGACCAACACCATCGACCCCGCCAGGGCGAGCAGAGCCAGGTGATGGCGGTGGTGCCGACGAAGGCCACATAGCCGAGGTTGAAGCGACCGTGAGGACGCGTA
>NZ_RZSV01000012.1:2276-50962 GCF_004023205.1 Mesorhizobium sp. M1A.F.Ca.IN.020.03.2.1
CCGCCGCGAGGCCTATCTCGACAAGATCGCCACCGAGCTGGTCGAGATCGACCGCTCGATCGGCGTGCTGCAGCAGGACCTAGCCAAGGCCGAGCTGTTCGAGCGCGCCAGCCTGCTCAAATCGCCGGTAGCCGGCCGCGTGCAGCAAGTGGAGGTCAACACACCGGGCGAAGTGGTGCAGACCGGCCAGCGGCTGATGGTGATCGTGCCGGATGGCACGGCGCTCGAAAGCGAGGCGATGCTGCTAAACCGCGACAAGGGTTTTGTGCACGAAGGGCAGGATGTTCGGGTCAAGCTCGAAGCTTTCCCCTTCACCAAATACGGCACTTTGAAGGGCAAGGTTCTGACTGTGTCCAACGACGCCATCCCTTCCGGCGCGCCGCAGGCGCCAGCGGCCGGGGAAGAAGCTGCGCGCGATGCCGCCGGTGTTTCCTGTGCGCATGACGCTCAACGAAAGCTTGATCCGTGTCGAGGGCAATGATGTCGTTTTGACGGCCCGGCATGTCGGTGACGGCGGACATCAGGACCGGGAACCGCCGGGTGATCGAGTTCCTGCTCGATCCGCTGATGGAGATGACGGATGAGGCGTTTCATGAACGATGAAACACACGCAAGAGAGTATTACGTCACTTTGAGTCAATACATCGCGCTGAAGGACGTCCTAACATGAGCTGGACTCAGGTAACTCATAGTTCATCCGCAAGTGGCGTTGGTGCATTGAACCGGACTTTGAGCGGATGGCGATTTTTGAACCGGCAGACTACGCCGCTGCCTTGCGGCGGGCGGATTTCGGGCGCGCGCAGGCAAGCATATGGTTGAGGACGGCGCAGTTGATGGCGCTTTCGGTCTGCTGAACGGGAAGCGACCGTGCCCGCAAACGCCGCCCGATTTCATCCGGCCGCCTCTTGCCGATTGCGGCGATATAGGCAAGTGGACGTCGCAAGGACTGATCGCGACCGGCCGCATCCAGAGCAGGGCTTTTCCCACCTGTCTCGGCATTCTGTCTCTGACCCAAGTGCCCGTCCTCGTTTCAAGAAACCTTCAAATAAATTTGCGGGATCTTTGCAGCGGCCAATCGCCGACAATCGTACGTTCACCTCGTGTCAGAGGTCAGGCGCGGCCAAAAAAGCCCGAGATTGGTCGCGAGTCGGCGCTTTATGCCACACCGCCGGTAATCAAAACCCTGCAATCGATCCAACAGGAGCCGAACATGGAACAGAAAGCGCCAATCCGAGGCTCCAGGCCGTTCCGGGTAACCAATCGGCAGGTTCTGGCAATCGCCATTCCGATGACACTCGCATACCTCACGACGCCGCTGCTCGGCCTCGTCGATACGGCCGTAGTCGGCCGATTCGGCGATGCAGCTTTGGTTGGAGGTGTTGCATCCGGGGCGGTGCTCTTCGACATCGTCTTCGCAACCTTCAGTTTCTTGCGCTCCGGTACGACCGCGCTAGTCGCCCAGGCTTTCGGGAGGAACGACGCTCTAGAAGAGAGGGCGGTCTTCTGGCGGGCGTTTGTCATCGCCGCGATTTCCGGTATGGCCCTGGTCTTGTTTTCGCCGTTGATTGCCGCGGTTGGTGAATGGTTCATGAACGCGGGACAGCCTGTGACTGCCGCGATGGATCTCTACATCCGCATCCGCCTTATTGCGGCGTCTGCCGCCCTGATTAACTATACCGTTCTCGGTTATTTCCTAGGTCGCGGCAATTCAGCCCTCGGACTTCTCCTGCAACTTCTCCTGAACGGGACGAATGTCGCGCTCTCTATCTTTCTAGGTCTTTGTCTCGGATGGGGTGTTGCAGGCGTCGCCTGGGGAACCGTCTTCAGCCAGGCCATTGCCATGATCGCCGGGATGATAATCCTCCTCGGGCGCTTTCGTGCGATGCCGAAAATGTCGCGCCAGCACATGTTCAACATGATGGCAATATGGCGGATACTTCAACTCAGCGGTAACATTATAACTCCTTCCTGCATGGTCGCGGGAGTCTACATGCTGTTCACGAGGCAGGGCGCCCAGCTTGGTACGTTGACCCTCGCCGCGAATGCGGTGCTGATGCATATATTCCTGGTGTCGGGCTATTTGCTTGACGGGTTTGGCGGGGCCGCCGAACAGCTCGCCGGGCGGGCCGTTGGCGCATGTTATCAGCCGGCTTTCTCGCGAGCCGTCAGGCTGACTGCGGGCTGGGGATTCGCGCTCGCGGGCCTTGCGAGCCTTGTGATCTTCGCATTCGGCGAACAGCTCATTGGCGCCATAACAAAGGCAGCGGACGTGCGAGCCGAGGCGGCTCTCTATCTTCCTTGGGCGGCCTTCGCGGCACCCTGCGGCGTGCTGGCCGTCCAGATGACCGGCATCTTCGTGGGCGCAACTTGGTGGCTCGACGTGCGCAATATGATCCTCATATCCTTCGCAGCCTTTATCGCTGCTTTGTTCGCATTCGGCCAGATGTTCGGCAACCACGGCCTCTGGGCTGCTTTTTACAGTTTTCAGCTCGTGCGAGGAATAGGCCTGTTGCTGGTCCTGCGTCGCCGCGCCTACACCGCTTTCGCGCAATGACCAGTTGATATGCCGTCGGTCACTTCGGGAGCTGTTGGCTTTGTCACGAGCCTTCGATCCGGCCAGTTAGGTGACACGCGCCATCGGGGGCACTGATTTTTCGGTTAGTAACCGGTATGATCATGACGGTGCCATCCGATCCCCCTCTGGAGATGAGCGATTTTCGGCGTCTGGTGCGACCATCCGGGACAGGGGCACCGGGAGCACGCCAAGTGCGGGTAGGCCGATGTATTCGATGAGCTGCGGGCTCGCGCTAGTAGCTGGCCGCCCCTGCGACCTGCCCGGTTGCGCCGAGAGCGCGGATCCGTAGGTGTCGCGTCGCCCGCCGGCTCCCGACTGTTTGAGGAGAGGAAGCCGATGAGACGTGTGATTGGAATGGACATCCACCGCACCTTTGCGGACGTGGTGGTTTGGCAAAACGGCCGGCTGCGCCATCACGGACGGGTCGACATGACCCGCTCGGGACTGGAAGGCTTCGGCCGCAGTTTGCGACGGACGGATGAGGTTGTCGTCGAGGCTACGGGCAATGCCATCCGCAATTACCTGATCGGCGTGGCAATGTGCCGTCCCTGATGAAACGGCGGTTCAAGGCCCCGATCTCGTCGCTCAATCCCGATGGCGCCGCCCGCCCGCCGGAAAACAATGCCTTCCTGCGGTACAGAGAATGGTATCGGAGCAAAAAGGGACCGGACTCTAATCGCCGCGGATGAAAGCTATGTGGGTCATCCCAACCCGCAACTTGGGTCTGTATCGCTTGGCAGTTAAAACGGTGTGATCGACCAATCGATCAAGTCGACGGCGTGCTGAAGTATCTCCTGGGTCCGAGAAAGGCTGGGTGAAGCGGCGATGACATATCCGAGACTGTCTGTGTAATCGCCTCTCCTGACGATCGGGGTCTTGGGTTGAATATGAAATTTCACGTCGGCGATACCTGGCACTGCAGCCGCCCGATCGCCGCCGTCGATCCAATCGAGGGTGCCATCGCAATCAGGAATTAGGTGCCGCACAGCCGCCGTGTTTGAATGCCTTCTGCGCAAATCCCATTCCTCGCCGATGACAAGCTTGATGTGCTCGGTGATGAGGTTGACACCGTAAGACAGCTGAACCAGCCGAGGGCTGGCCCCACCGGCAAGTCGCGGATTGACTTCAATCACCACTGGTCCACGCTTCGTCCACCGGAATTCGATGCTCGTTGGCCCCCAGCTAAGGCCGAGAGCTTGCAAACAGCACAGCGAAATATCGGCGATGTGCTCATACTCGTCATCAGTTAGGGGGGCCGGAAAAATCGTTTCATGAAAGACGAAATGCGGAGGTGGGCCGAAGTCAGCGGCACCAATCGCAATGACTTCATTTCCCATTATATTAGCGCTATAAAAAGGGCCCTGTGCGAATTCTTCTGTTAGTATCTTCGGCGCAGACCTCCATATGTGCTTCCCATCCAACAGGAAGGTCGAATGTTCGGCCAACTCGTCGAGAGTGCGGCACAACCGGACACCGCTGCTGCCGCTGCCTACGGCTGGCTTAACAATCATCGGCAGGCCGATCTCCGCGGCAGAGTTTTCTACATCCGTCGCATTCGTTGCCAAGCGATAAGCAGGTATTGGAACACCAGCCTCCGCGAGGAGCTCACGTTGAGTGAATTTGTCGTAGCACCGTTCGATCGACGCGGGGTTTGGACCCGGTAGATCGAAATACCGACAGAGCTCGCCGACCGTCGCATAAACAGACTCGTCGAGACCCGAAAAGCCAGTAATGCCAGCAATGTCATAGGTCGCACGCAGCCGGGAACATTCGTGGATCAGCGCATCGAGATTGTCTGTATCGACACGGATTGCTTCCGCCGTAAGATAATCGTGCTGAGTTGGATCAGCCGACAGGGTAATTGGATAAAGGCCAAGACGCTGGGCAGCTTTCACGTATAGCAGACCAATACTCCTATGGCCTTCAACCAGGATGAGCGCTCTTCTTGCCATTGGCTGTGCCCTCCGTTGCATGCTGTGTGGCGGCTGAGGCGTGAACAGGGCACCAGCTTTTTTAGCCGTGTCTGACCCTAGACTTTGCAGTGAAGATATCACTCTAACCGGGCTGCGGCCGCAAAGATTCTGTAAATTTAATTGAAGGACCTGTTACAACGTTTCGCCGTCTCTGACCGTTATGTGTCCCGCCGTCATTGAGAACGGTTGGATCAACAGGCTGCGGGCACATAATCGTTCCTGGACAGATAAACTGGGTAAGCACTCAATTTTTTGCACCTAGACTAAGACTAGATGGGGCAACGGGCCTCTGGCGTCCGGCCTGGCCTGTTAGGGCCGAACGTCCATACAGCGCTGTCTGCTGGCAGGGCGTCCGGCGCTATGCAAATCCTGGGTGGAGCGAGCCTGTCCGCATAGTTCGGCGATATAAAACGGCAAGCTCAACGACATCGATCCGCAGGCTTGGCTCGCCGACGTCTTGCCCTACCGGATGCCCCTACCAAGGGCGTTCGCACACGCCGTGAAAAACAAGCGAAGCCACTCCATGGATTTTGCGACGCGCAGCAGCGCGGCCGCGCGCCGCTCCAAAACCCTTTTCTCGACAAAAGTCCAGGAGAGATACGCAGCTGCGCCTGAAGAGAGGACGGCATAGACGATGTTCAAAAGCCAGAATGTGCCCCCTGGAAGCAATTGAAAGGCTGCCTGTTGGAAGGGGTAGCCGTAGAGGTAGATGCCATATGAATAGTCGGCGCCGCGTACCAGAAGCATTCGCCTCGGATTGAGTAGCCCGATGTATGCTGTTGAGTAGGCGACGAATGGTGTCGCGAGGTAAAACGTCGCCGCGAAGTAGAAGAACACTAAGGACAGCGTGAAGCTCAGAACGAACAGCGGAAGCGAGAACGGCAATGTCTTCCGGACGAGATAGATTGCCGCTCCGAATAGAAACGATAGGATTAGCACTCCGCCTGGGTGGTTGCCGCCAAGGATAAAGAAACTAGTGAAGGCTCCCTTTGCGGAAAGCGCGAGCATAGCAACGATGGCTGCGCTCGTGAAAAGGATTGGTCTCTTGGCGAGACCAGCTATTCCCAAAGCTGCAATTGCAATATAGCAATCCAGTTCAAAGGGAACAGTCCAAAGTGATCCGTTCACACGGTTCGGGGGAGATCGTTCTCGAAGACACCGGGAAGGTCAAAGTGCACCCACCCTACTATATTGCCGAGGTAGCGCCAGAATTCTGGATGGGAAAAATAATCCCTTAGAGAGAGCGACGTTAAGAGCGTGCCCAAGAACAGGGCGGAAATTAGCACTTCAACGCAGAGGGCTGGAAAAATTCGGATAAATCTGAGGGTCAGAAACGCTGGAATGGTGTTACGTTCCAGGCTTCCGGCGACTAGGAATCCACTCAGGGCAAAGAAGCTTGGAACGATAAAATAGAACATTGGGTGCAGCGGACCACGCCACAGCCATATGACCAAAGATGCATGCCATCCGTAGCATATGTCTATGCTATGGGTCAACAAGACGCCAATTGAAAGAAATAACCGAAGATAATCAAAGCCGGATGGCCGATTCTCCGCTCGGATCAACTGGTCTGAGATCATCCTATTGCCGAACGGAAAAGCATTCATCTGATCATAACTCCCCAATGCGTGTCGGTGTAGGCAACCTCGGTAGTTGTTTGCCGAGTAGGAGGGGACGTGCCTTGCCTCCCTGCCAATGAGGAAGTTCCCAAAAACCGTGCCAACTGCGTAGAAAGCGGTCAGAAATGATTTTCTGCATACAAGGCAACGGCTTAAATGAGCGTGCGGCAGGGTGCAGGCCGAACATCACCGCGTCGTGAACTCGACAAACCCCACAGTTGTTGTTTCCTGGGTCGCGGTCGAGGAGCTCGGCTTTCACCATCACAGATCCGGGCGGGCGGATTTCCCGCATCAAATGTGCTCGACACATTTCACACATTGGACTAACCCGCTCCGCAATTGCGGAGCGGGTTAGTCCAATGCCTCTAATTCCGAGCTCGAATTAACGCCATAGTTTTCCAGTTCACCGCCTCCTCTCCTGGTATCGCCAAGGCGCCGACGTCCAACGGCTTCTGCCCAAGCTCTCCACCTACCTTGGCCACAACATCTCGGGCACGCAGCGATACGTAACCCTAACCCCGGACCTTCTGCGTGAGGCCAGCGCGCGCTTCGAGCATTACGCCATGGAGATGCCCAATGCAGACGAGGCGCTCCTTGGCCCTAGACCCGGCGGTTCCTACTCGAACACGTGGTTGCCGAACGCAATCTCGCCCGCAGCACCCAGCAGGTTACCGCGACGGCTGTTTGAGGTCGAGGACGCAACCGAGGAACCGCTGAACTTCGTCGGGACTGAGGACGATCGGCAGCTTCTGTGGCTTCTTGGGAAGCGGCAGGACCTCTTCACGCCCAATCCCTTTCGAGCGTCACCTTGTAAAGAAACCGCAGCGCCGCAATGGCGGTGTGGATCGAGCCGGGCGACAGCTTATTCTCGTTGGTGTGATAGACCTGATAGGTCCGAATGTCCTCGCGCCCGAGCAAGTCCGGCGACTTGCGAAGTCACACGCAACAGCGACACCTGCTGAAGGTACGAAAGTTGGGTGTTGAGCGCGAAGTTGCGCACCCATGTCTTCGCTCATGCGCTGGCGAAGTTGGGGTCATGACAAGCTCCTTTGTCCGATGGAGGGGGCTGCAAGCAGCCACACCATGCTGATGCAGTCGGAGCTCGTTGTGGACACATGACCAGCGCGACAGACTGACCGATCAAGACCACGCCGGCGGCACTCACCCTCCTTGCCGCTCCGCATTCGCGGAGTGGGTTAGTCCAATTACGGAAATCGACAGGCCGCGTGGCGACCCTTTACCGCTCCCGACGGCACGAACACGGACTGTGCCTTCACTGCCTGATGACGGCGGCAATCGTAGCGGCGTCCGCGCCGGACGCGATCATGCGAATCTGTTCACATGCTCGTCTGGGGCCGACCACAGCGCCAAAGCTCTGTCGGAACCCCACGTGAATGGTATCTTTTGGCCGCTTTAAATGGTGTGAACATCGGCGACGAAAGGGTTGCGGCCGTGAACGCATGGGGCTCTGTAGTCGGTCAAATAGGTTTCATCATGCCTCGTTCGTGTGCAGCGTTTTATTATTTTCTTCCTGTTTTTGTCGGGTGGCGTTCTGTACGCGCTGCACAGACAGCCAAAAGTTTGCACTTGCGCCTAAACTGGAAATGTTATAGTTCATTCAATTATTGACCCAATTCAATGGGGAAGGGTCCGCGCGTCGCACATCGCAGAATGGGTGGCGTTCACTATGTTTCAGTTGGACTTGCGATCCCTAACTCAACCCACTCACTTCTGTAATCATCGCGATGTAATGCCGGTCGAAAAAGCACCGCAAGTATTTCCTTGAACAGAATACCTACGCCGGCTCGCTGCTGTTAGGGCGGAGATGGCGAAGCGTAATGTGTGCTCTGATCGTACCGAAAATCCACACATAACCTATCTCACCGGGTCCACAGCCAGATCCTTCGATAATAGACGCCTTATTGTTTTGGCGCACCAAGAACAACCGGCGTTCAGCGCCGCGCAAAGCGGACCTGATTCGGGTGAGACCGGAATTACAGGGCTACCGCCGACGTCGCATCCTCAGACAGGTCGCCGACCGTACGAGGCAATTGGGACTTAATTTTCAGTTTAGAATGGCTCCCCCTATGACAGTACCCTCGATCGCCAATCCGGACCTCGTCACCCTGTTCAACAACAAGCCGCGCTGGAACGTGCCCGACCACCGCCGCAGTTGTTTTCACAACCTCCACACCACGATGCGCTATGGCTTTTCAATACGCGCGCCCTCCTTCTTGCCACTCAGGAAGGAGGTCGACTGGACCATCGGCGACCGGCCAGACGTCGCACGCCATCTCGCTATGCCACATTTTTCGGCCTTCATTGTGGTGCGAGACGATCGCATCCTCTACGAAGCCTATGCGCCTGACTTCGGCCCCCAGAAACCGCATCCAATCATGTCCATTACTAAGACGACGCTCAACCTGATGCTCGGCCGCGCGGTAGCCGACGGTCTTGTCAATCTTGACGAGCGAGTAGGCGCATACCTGTCAGAGATCGGTACGGGCTATGCCGAGGCGACCGTCAAAGCGGTCGCCGACATGGATGTCGCCAACGACTTCATCGAAGGCTACACCAACCCGAACTCGTCGGCCTACAACTGGGAGTCCGCTGTCGGCTGGCGCCTTCCGCTGAATGGTAAGAAGGAAGGGACGATCCGATCCTACATCTGCGGCATCACCGGCGGTGACTTGACGAATCGCATGGGAGAGGCGCTCTACAAGTCTACCAACACCGATGTGCTCGGCTGGATCATTGAACGTGTCAGCGGCCGGTCTTTGCGCGACTTGCTGATCGAGATCGTCGAGGCTGCGGGCCTTGAGGGGTGCTTCCATATCAGTTGCGACCGCGAAGGCGTGCCGCTGGTCAGCGGCGGTGGTTGCCTCTCTGCCCGCGATCTCGCGCGCTACGGCCTGCTTTTCGCGCGCAAGGGCGAAGGCATCGACGGCCGCCGTGTGGGCGATGCCACCTTCATCGAAGAGACGCGCCGTAATCCCGGTCCTGCCCTGCAGAAACCGCGCGACTGGATGCGCTATAGCGGCCAAACGAATACCGACGGGACGTGGCTCGGCCACGGCGGTTACGGCGGCCAGTATATGCTGGCGAATCCTGACACCTGCACCGTCGTCGTTTACTTCAGCGTGCTTGAGAACGCGAGCGCTTTAGACGACGAGTTCATGGCCAATCTGGTGAAGATGATGGCCGAGATCGCTGCGCAGTCACGAGCAGACCCGGGGGGGCTCTCATGATCATCATGAATGTCGTGAAGCTTATCCCCTCTTCTTTTTGATTGGCGTGGGGTGGTCGAGGTGATCTTCGATATCCCGGCAAGGGGATACTTGTAACGCTATGCAGGGATGCGGGTAGGCCATTGCGACTTTGCCCGCGTGGCTTGAACCACACGGAAATCAGTAGCGCGGAATCAGATATCCTGCGGCTTCGCAGTAATGGAGTTGGAGACTTGAAAGTCACAGAACTGCAGCGCAAAGATCCAGCCCAACCAACCCCATCGACTTTCGCTCCGCCGCGAACCGCGGCATTCGGTGCGATCTGGGGCTCCACTCAGGTTGCCAACCTTGGATGGCTCGTGCAAACGGTCGCCATCAGTTTGGCTCATGGCCACGATTTCGGCTTCCGATCTGATGGGTGCGCTGGTGCAGGCTTCGACAACATTACCGGCGTTCATCCTTTCGATCATTGCGGGAGCCATTGCCGATAATTTCAGCCGCCATCGGTGATGATCGCTGGCCTGTCGATGGTCGCGCTCGCATCGATTGTGTTGGCAATGGCGGCTGGCTTCGGTTTTGTCAGTCCGTGGCTCATCCTTGGACTCGGCTTCCTGGCCGAACCCTCAACGCACCGTAGGACCGGCGCTGGGCGGCGCAATCCTGGCGTTTTTCAGTCCGTTCGCCGCTTTCGTCTTTACGGCGTTCAGCAATCTGTCGCCTCTTGGCGCGGTATGGCGCAACAAATGGCACGTGCGTTCCTCTCCGCTGCCTCGTGAGCGGATGATGACGGCCATCCACGACGGACTGCGCTTCACTGCCCTCTCTTTCGACATCAGGGCCGTACTCATCCGTGCGACGCACTTTGGCCTTGCCGCCATCTCCATTCTCGCGCTTCAGCCACTCGTCGCCCGCGACCGTTTGGCGGGCGGACCGATCGTCTATGGTGTTCTGTTCGCTGGATTCGGCACTGGCGCGTGCATCGCCGGACTAAGCAATCGTGTCTTGCGGAAATTGTTGCCCCAGGAATGGCTGATGGCAATTGCTTCGATTGCTTGCGCGATATGCTGCGTCTCGATACCCTCCTCAATGTCGGGTTCAACACGGTTCGTAGTGTCGGTCCCGCGCTTGGCGGGACTATTGTCGCCGCGTTTGGGCCGCCCGTTACTTTCGCGCTGACCACGCTTGGCTTTGTCGCCCCCATCACCGCCTTGGCGCCATAACTGGAATGTTCGAACCTCATCGCTCCGCGCGAAGTGCTCAGGATGGCCATCCACGACGGTCTGCGCTTCACCGCGATACCTCGGAAATCGAGTCTACGATTGTGCGCGGGACGCTGTTCGGGTTTGCAGCCACCTCCACTCTGGCGCTGCTGCCACTCGTAGCCACCTCGTGAAAGGCGGACCGATCCGCTTCGGCATCATGATGGGCGGCTTTGGCGCTGGTGCTCTTCTGGCCGGGCTCATGAACCCGCGGCTCGGGCGAACGCTCAATCAGGAATCGCTCGTGGTGCTTGCCTGCATCGCTTGCGCGATATGCCAGTTCTCCCTTTCCCTTACGTCTTCGCTCGCCATCGCAACGTTCAGCCTTGCCGCCGGAGGCGCGGGCTGAGTAACGGCATGGTCGGGGCTTGGCGTCGATGTGCAAATGGCAAGTCCGCGCTGGATCGTCGGACGCACGATCTCGATCTATAGCGCCTTCACCTATGGCGGGATCGCCGCGGGCAGTCGGCTTTGAGGTCCCGGTAGGGACGATGGTTACCCATCGCCCCCCGGCCAGATCCGTACGTGCGGCACTTGTGCTGGAACACATTTGATGCGGGAAATCCGCCGCCCGGAATCTGTGAGGGCGAAAGCCGAATGGCTGAACTACTCGACCGCGACCGACTAGGCCTGTCACCCGGCCGATGACATCCCTGAACATGGGGCGCTCGGACAGCACATTGTTCATCGGTCTTTGCGCCGGGCGGCTGAGGACTCAGAACACCGGTAAAGCGCGTCCTCGTTCTTGATAGACTTTGTTCTAAAGCGGCGCCTGAGCACCGCTCATAAACCTCGCCGCTTTTTGTAATGCCAGTTCAGAAAGTGACGCAGTTTGGCGCAAAACCATCACATGATCCATGCGAATGGTTAGGCTGGTCTCCAGTTCGAGAACGTGAATGACCGTCCGGCGCGACCGACCAGAGAATCGGCGAGAGCGAGTCTGCTGGTCTGGCCAAACCTGAAACCTGTGCCTGAAGCCGTTATTCAGGACGAACTAAAGAGGTAATACGCAATGATCGGTTCCTACCCTGCCAGCGGCAAGCCATGGCCCTCCTCGGTGAAACCGATGTTGGCTTTTCACGGTGCCCCTCTTGGAATAATTCTGACCGACCGTATGCCTAACCTGGCATCCGCCCTTACATTCCCGGGATGACTGGCAATGCGACAACTTGGAGCGTCCCGTTGCGCTACAAAACTGTGTCCGGACTCAACGATGAGGTGATCTTTGGGTCCGACGCGGACAACGGCCGCTGTGGTGCAGACGGCTCGCGAGCTCGTGAGTGAAGGTGCTCAATTAATCACCGCCAACTGTGGGTACGCAATTCGTTTCCAGCAAGGCGGTGGACGTGCCGGTGTTCCTGTCCAGCCTTCTACTCGCTCCGTTTCTAGAAAAGATGCTTCCTGCAAACAAGGCGCTCGGCATCATTGTGGCAACCAAGTCAGCACTCACTGAGGACACGTTGGTTGCGACCCGATATCGGCCCTAGGATTGTCATCGCCGGACTTGAGGACCCCCCAGTGTTTGGGCATTGTTGTGTTACAGCGACGACAGATTTGGACGTCGCCGGTAGCCAGGCGGACGTGGTTAATGCCGCGGTTGCGCTACAAACGGAGCGTCCCGACATTGGGATGTTGCTGCTGGAGTGCGGCGATCTGCCGCCTTACGCCCACGCCGTTTCAGCAGGCGACCCAAATACCAGTCTTTGCTTTACTTCAATGGTTCAGTTTTTCGTCGAGGGGTTGGTGCGCTATCCGTTCACGGGCCTCCTTTAAAGGCGTCGACGTCGCGTGGGCACCGTGGCCTGGCTGCGGTGCTCACATTGAGCCTGAACTTTGTCCATGGGTACTTCGGCGGAAGCGCCGCGCAGTGTGTCTTCGGACACCTCGAACGAGTGCGACTTCCGAATTGGGCGGAGCGGGCGTCGCGGCGAGCCTCCGGAATGGAACGAACTTTCGGGTCAATGAGAGCTCGGAGTTCATCTTCGCGACATGCAAACTCTAAGCGGATTCGAGGGAATTATGAGGCGGACCACACTCCACGCAGCAACTGACCTGAGTGAGCTTGCGACCATGGGAATCTTCCGCCAATAAGACATGCCAGTCACGCTCACGGGACGGAAGCTTCGTCTCGGCTCAAACGATCCGTGTTCAGATTGGTCTCCGCATGGAGGTTAGTGCGACGGCAATTTCAGTATGGCAGGCACCGGCCATCTCAAAACGCGATGGTACTGCCCGCGACATTATATTGGCGAACGCAATGCCAAGTGGCGCATACTTAGCGCCGCGGATCGAACTGCATCCGCCGTCAACGTCGTCCGATGAATAGAGCGAATAAAGTGCAGATCAAAGACGTTCTTGTCGCGCCTGGCAATGGCGCATTTTTCTATGACGATCAGGCCGCCATTCGGTCCGGCGCGGTGCAGGACGGCTTTTTGTATGTCGGCGAACCGATAACGCCTGGTTTCGATTTCATTCGGCATCCAGCATCGTCGCTCAGCATTGGGCTTGTCCTGTCCGATGACAGTGTTGTCTGGGGCGACATGATGGGCGTCCAATACTCTGGTGCTGGCGGACGCGATTCGCTGTTCGACGCCGATCAAATTTGCGATTTGACGTCACGCGTCGTTGCACCGCGGCTTCTCGATGTTGATGCGTCTCGCTACCTGGAAGCATGCGCCCACGTATTCGAACCTCACGAACATAAACGGCTGCCCCTCGCGGTTGAGTATGGCGTCAGCCAAGCGTTGCTCCGAGCGGTGGCCCAACTTCGTCGAAAGACGATGGCAGAGGTCATATGTGCCGAATTTAATTTGCCGCTCCCGACGCGAAGGGTCCCGATTTACTGCCAAAGCGGCGATGCTCGCGAAATTAACGTGGACAAGATGATTCTGAAGGCGGTGGATGTGCTTCCCCACGGGCTAATCAACTCACGGCAGAAATTCGGTGACGGCGGCCAGACCTTCATGGAGTTCGTGACGTGGGTTGCAACGCGTACGCGGCAAATCGGCCGCCCGGGTTATCACCCGGTGCTGCATTTTGATGTGTATGGTTGGATCGGTCAGGAGATCGGCCTGGAGCCGCAACGGATCGCCGATTTTATCTGCAGGGTTGTCGATACCGTTCCGGATTTTACGATCAACATCGAGTCCCCGGCGGACTTTGGTTCGACGCAAGCTCAAATTGAGAACTACGCCAAGATCGTATCCATTTTGGACAGCCGAAATTCCAGTGCTGGAATTGTCGTCGATGAGAGGTGCAACACGCTTGATGATATTCGGCTCTTTGCCGAAGCGAGAGCCGCGCATCTCATTCAAATCAAGACGCCCGATGTTGGCTCATTGGCTGACACGGCGCGTGCCGTGCTCCTGTGCAAAGAGAACGGGGTAGGTGCGTATGTCGGGGGTAGCTGCACCGAGACTGATCTCTCTGCCCGGACATCGGTCCACATATCGGTGGCGACTCAGGCCGACATGATGCTTGCAAAGCCTGGAATGGGCGTCGACGAGGCATTCTCGATCGTTGGGAATGAACAGAACCGGTTGCTGGCGATGCTGAATCGTCGTCGGGCTCAAAACGAAAATGTTGGATGACTAGCGCGGTGTGCCATGCAGAACTGCCTTGAGGGGATCACCGTCGTTGCTGTGGAGCAGGCCGTTGCTGCACCATATGCATCGTCTCGCCTTGCGGATGCTGGCGCCCGGGTGATCAAGGTTGAGAGGCCTGAGGGAGACTTCGCGCGGAATTACGATAAGTTGGTGCGGGGACAAAGCGCCTATTTCGTCTGGCTGAACCGGGGTAAGGAGTCCGTTTGCCTGGACTTGAGGTTGGAGGCGGACCGTGCCGTGCTGGACTCTCTTGTTGCTGCCGCCGACGTCTTTATCCAGAATCTGAAGCCGGGCAGCATCGAGAAACTGGGCTTCGGGTCTGCCGATGTTCGCCGACGCTTTCCGCGGCTGATAACCTGCGACATTTCAGGCTTTGGGGAGGGGGGCGCATTTTCCCATCTCAAGGCCTATGATCTCATCGTCCAAGCCGAAACTGGTCTGTGTGCGATCACCGGTACGCAACAGGGCCCCGCCAGGGTAGGGGTGTCGGTTTGCGATATCTCGGCAGGTATGACAGCACATAGCGCCATACTCCAGGCGCTGTATCATCGCGAGGTCACTGGCAAGGGGGCTAGCATTAAGGTGTCCCTGTTCGATGCCGTCGCAGACTGGATGAATGTGCCGGTTCTTCAGCACGACTACAGCAGTTATCAGACGGTACGCGCGGGCGTCAAACACCCCTCACTGGCGCCGTATGGCGCGTATCGCTGCTCCGATGGCAAAGAGGTCATCTTCTCCGTCCAGAATGACCGGGAATGGGTGAATTTCTGCGAGCTATTCCTAAAGCAGCCTGAGCTCACTCGCGCACTTGGTTTCGCCGACAACATGGAGCGCCTGGGTCACCGTGAGCAACTTGATGAGATCGTTGAAAGACGGTTTTCCGAACTGTCCAGTCACGAAGCAATGCAGGAGCTTGAGGCGGCCGGTTTGGCGTATGGGCGACTGAACGAAGTGGCGGATATTTCAAGGCATCCTCACGTTCGCAGGGTTGAGGTTGGCACCCCTGAAGGAACTGTAGAGACCATAGCTCCGGCAGCGATCTTCAACTCTGAGCGCCTCTCGCTCCGCCCAGTTCCGGCTCTTGGTGCGCATACGGAGGCTGTCCGCGAGGAGGTTCGGGCAGGCTTGGGCGCAAACGCCGCGTCAGCATGAGCGTGCCTGTTGTCGGGCAAGGGACGCGATCCCGATCTACAGAGTACGTGCCAACTCCTGGTCCCTCCCAGAGCCACGGCCGGCCAGCAAGCTCACTGACACCGCCCGCGCTAAAATGACCGCAGAGGCGACATTATGAAGCACACCGTCCCGGCCCTTGACAGCCCGATTTCTGTTCCCCGCTGGAGATCTCTGCTCTTCGTTCCTTCTCATGTTCCGCGTTTTGTGGGGGCCGCTCATGAGCGCGGGGCAGATGGCATCATACTCGACCTCGAGGACTCCGTTCCCCAGGATCAAAAAGATGAGTCACGAAGGCAGCTTTCTGCGTCCGTGACAAAGGTGGGCCGCAAGGGCGCATATGTTTTAGTTCGCGTGAATCGTGGTTTGCGCGCCTTGGCGGCAGATCTCGATTCAGCCGTGATTGCGGGTGTTGATGCACTTGTTCTTCCGAAGACGGCTTCGGCAGAGTGGGTATCAGAGATCGCGAATGCGGTTTCGGAACTTGAACGAGAAAGAAATCTTGCCCAGGGACGCATTCGATTCGTTGCCCAAATAGAGACTCCTGGCGCATTGCAAAGTCTCTCAGCCATTGCGTCGGCCCATCCCAGGATGATTGCAATGGCCCTTGGCCCTGAAGACTTCAGTGCCTCTGTTGGCGGAGCCCCGGAACTCGACCTTCTTTTGACACCGAACCTTTCTGTCCTGTTTGCCGCTCGCGCCGCAGGCTTGCTACCGCTTGGCTTCGTAGGAAGTATCGGCGAGTTCTCAGACAATGATAGACTTCGTGAAGCCGCGGCGCATGCGCGGCGGCTTGGCTTTGCCGGAGCTTTAGCGATCCATCCAAACCAGGTTGCGATATTCAATGAGGCTTTTTCGCCAAGCCCACAGGAACTCGAATGGGCCCGTCGTGTCCTCGCGGCGGAAAAAGATGCGACGGCGCAAGGCAGAGGCGCGTTCGCATTGGACGGAAAGATGGTCGATCCACCGGTTATTCGAAGGGCCCGAGAAATCATCGCGACGGATCCGGGCGCCGAGTTGGCCGTTTGAGTCCTCAGCGGGTTGATCAACAAGACTGGGACGACGACAGCAAGCGTCAGCAGCTCGGCACAATTATTGCTGTCGCGCCATCACATTTCAAGATAGATTACGTCAATTGCAGTCCGCCCTCGGAAGAGTACCCGTGGAAATCAGGCAGTTAAGATACTTCGTTGGCGTGGTCGAAGCAGGCAGTTTCACGAAGGCCGCTGGCTTTCTGAATGTCGCCCAGAGTGCGCTGAGCCTGCATGTGCGTCAACTGGAGGAAGGCTTCGGCACTCAGCTGCTGATACGCGACAGGACCGGCGTGAGCGTGACGGCGTCAGGAGCCAAACTGCTCGAGCGGGCGCGGGCGATTCTCAAAGAAATTCGACTTACCGAGGTGGAATTGACCAACACGGCCGCTTCCCCTGCCGGGGAGGTGACTATTGGCATTCCGTCTGGAGCTGCTCGCGTCCTGAGCGGTCCGCTGCTTGAGGCGGTGAGAAACGAACTGCCCAAGGTTTCCCTCAAGATGGTCGAGGGCATGACGGGACCGTTGGAGGAGTGGATGGCCGCTGGACGCTTCAATCTGGCGGTTCTGTACCGCACCGCAGACAGTGTGGGGCGAATGACGGTGCTAGCGCGCGAAGACCTTTGTCTGGTGGTTCCGTCCGGCGAGCCACCGTTTGAAGATGCGATATCTCTGGCCGACCTGCATGCATTCCCCCTGGCGGTTCCCATGCGCAACAACAATGTCAGGCGTTCGGTGGCTGATGTCGTCGCACAACACGGTTGCGCGCTGGACGTCAAGTTTGAAGTGGACTCCCTCTCAACGATCATCAACATGGTCGTAGAGGGAAAAGCGCATTCTATTCTCGCCCCGTCTGCGGTTCAGAAAGAAGCCTCCCAAGGGCTGGTCCGGACTGTCAAGATCGTCGATCCGGTGATTACCCGCTCCGTGGTGCTTGCTGTAAATCCGAAAGATGAGCGTTCTGCGGCCGTTTCTGCGGTCCGCAAGCTCATTCCGAAGGTCGCCAGAGAATTGATTGAAACCCGGGACTGGGCAGCGGTGGCGCCTGAGGCGACCTGACAACCTAACCTGTAAAGCTGGGCATAATCTTTTGCGGCCATCAGGACCAGCCCGATCTGGATTCCAGATGGATTTCGGCAATATTCGATATTTGACCCGCCGCGACCATCGCGATGAAACTGGCTCAAGCGAGTTCAGCAGTTTCGATATCGAAACTGCGCTCGTATGGCAAGAATTCAGTCAAGTGGAGCCCGCGATGTCCGACGCCAAGAGTTACGAGCTCTTCATTAACGGCAAATGGCGAGCCGGTGGTAGCCGAGCCACTTTGCCGGTGATCAACCCGGCGACGGAGAAGGTATTTGCCTCAGTGGCCTCGGCTACGGTTTCAGACTTGGATGAAGCTCTTGCTTCGGCAGAACGCAGCCGTAAGGCATGGTCCTCACGACCCGCCAAGGAGCGTGGCGAGATCCTCGTCTCTGCCGCCAGCATTCTGGCAGAGAAAGCTGGCGCCGCAGCCAGGGACCTGTCGTCCGAACAGGGAAAGACGATTGCCGAAGCGACAGGAGAATACGCGCGCGCAGTCGAAACGCTGGAATGGAATGGCCGGCATGCCGATGAGTTGTCGGCCCCGATTCCATTGGGCTCGAACAGGATGATAGCCCCGGAGCCGCTCGGTGTCGTCGCTGCATTTACGCCATGGAACTATCCGGCCGTTCTTATCGCCCGCAAGCTCGCCCCCGCGCTGGCGGCAGGCTGCCCGGTGATCCTCAAAGGGGCCGAGGAGACGCCAAGCGTGGCTGTCCATATCGTGGAATCTTTGCGTCAAGCAGGGATACCGGAAGGCGTGGTCAACCTGGTCTTCGGTGTTCCTGTGCATATATCGCGACATCTGCTCAGTTCGCCAGTTGTGAAAGTCTTGACGTTCACGGGGTCGACCGCTGTTGGAAAACAGCTGGCCACGCTCGCCGCGAAGAATTTGCAGCGCTGCATTTTTGAACTCGGGGGACATTCCCCGGTCATTGTGTGCGAAGATGCGGATCTGGCAAAGGCGATACCGGCTATTTCGGAATACAAATTCGAGTGCGCGGGCCAGAGTTGTAATGCGCCCAGCAGGATTTTTGTCGCCCGATCCCGCTATGAGGAATTCCTGTTCCGGATGACGGAGGCGGTCCGAAAAATCAGGATCGGTCCACCGGATGACCCTGCAACGCAAATGGGGCCAATGGCAAACGCGCGGCGAATAGAGGCCATGCAGCGCCTGACCAAGGATGCGGTAGAAGGCGGCGCCCGCATCGAGACCGGTGGCGTCCCCCTTGACCGACCGGGGTTTTACTGGCCGCCAACCATCCTGACGGGCGTACCGAAGGAAGCGAGAGTGCTTCATGAAGAGCCGTTCGGACCGATCCTCACTGTGGCTCCTTTCGATACGATCGAAGAGGCGATCGATGAAGCCAACGCCACGGAGTACGGTCTGGCCGCCTACTTGTTTACTGGCGCGGCCGATACGCAACAGAGGCTTGTGAGCGGTCTTTCTGCGGGCGCTGTTAGTGTGAATTACCTGAAAGGGGTTTCCGCTGATGCCCCTTATGGAGGAGTCAAGCAAAGCGGCTATGGATATGAAGGCGGCGAGCCGGGGGTGCGAAGCTTCCAGATTCTGAAAATGGTCAATGGCCTCGGTTCATTTGGATAAAATCCGGTGGGAAACAGAACACGGACCATCGCCGGTAGCGACATCACAAGGAGCGTCGCCGACGCCCTTCAGTACATCTCGTACTATCATCCTCCAGATTATATCCGGTCTCTTTCTCACGCATACACGCGAGAACAGAGCCCGTCGGCGAAGAATGCCATAGGTCAGATTCTGCTGAACTCCCGCATGGCGGCCTTTGGGCGGCGCCCGATTTGTCAGGACACCGGACTTGTGGTTGTCTTCGCAAAGGTCGGCATGGATGCCCGCATTAAGTCAACGGCCAGTTTCGCTGATCTTGTGAATGAGGGCGTACGTCAAGCCTATCTCGATCCGGACAATCCCCTTCGGGCATCGATCGTTGCGGATCCCCTCGCTAGACGGGTCAACACCCGCGACAACACGCCGGCAGTTGTCCATGTCGACTTGGTGCAAGGTAACCAGATTGAGATCACCATCGCCGCGAAAGGCGGCGGGTCGGAGAACAAGGCACGTTTTACCACCCTCAATCCCAGCGCCTCCGTTTCCGACTGGGTGGTCAATACCGTTTCGACCCTTGGCAGCGGGTGGTGTCCACCTGGACTGATCTCTGTCGGCATCGGTGGTAGCGCTGAAAAGGCGATGCTGCTGGCCAAGGAGGCCATGAACGAGCCCATCGATATGGCGGAACTGATCGCAATGGGGGCGTCAAGCGCAGAGGAGGGGCTGCGGATTGAGCTTTATGAGCGGATCAACGCGCTTGGTATCGGCGCCCAAGGCCTTGGTGGTCTAACGACAGTCGTTGACGTCAAGGTTGCGACCTATCCTACTCATGCGGCGTCCAAGCCTGTGGCGCTCATCCCGCAATGCGCCGCCAACCGGCACCTGAAGTTTACTTTAGACGGCTCTGGACCCATCAGCCTCCAGCCGCCCGATTTGCGCGAATGGCCCGACATCGGAGCCGACGAATTGAACCCAGCCGGCGTCCGGCGGGTCAATTTAGATACGCTGACGAAGGAAGAGACGGCATCGTGGCGCTGCGGTGAAACGCTCCTGCTGTCTGGAAAGATACTGACGGGCCGTGACGCTGCCCACCAACGAATGATCGAGCTGCTCGATGCCGGCAAGCCGCTTCCGGTCAACCTGCGGGGACGCGTGATCTACTACGTCGGCCCCGTCCGGGCAGTGAGGAATGAGGCCGTTGGACCCGCCGGTCCAACAACCTCCAGCCGCTTGGACGATTTTACGGACAAGGTGCTCGCCGAAACCGGCCTTTTCGCGATGGTCGGCAAAGCGGAAAGGGGACCGGCGGCCATCGAGTCAATTGTAAGACACAAAACGCCCTATCTTGCTGCAGTGGGTGGCGCCGCGTACCTGATTTCAAAATCGATCAAGGCGGCGCGGATCGTTGCCTTTGAAGACCTGGGCATGGAAGCCATCTATGAGTTCGAGGTGCAGGACATGCCTGTCATCATGGCTGTCGATGTTGAGGGAAACTCCATTCACAATTCCGGACCTCTTGAATGGCGTAAGCGCATGGCGGCGGACAGCATCGCACGAAACATTGGCATTTGAGCCTTCCCGGCCAGCTCGGTTGGCAGGATCGCTTCCATTTCGAAAACGGCTTGAGAGCAGAAGGTCATGAAGGCAAAACCCAATCCTGTGCGCCTGGACGCCTGGGATATCCGGATTCTTTCAGCAATTCAGTCGGACGGTAGGATTTCAAAAACCGAGCTTGCGAAGCGCGTTCATCTATCGGCCTCGGCCTGCTCGGATCGGCTCCGTGCACTCGAAGCTGCAGGGATTATTGAGGGATTCTACGCTCGGCTGAGTCCAGCCCTCATTGGTGGCATGATCTTTGTAATGGTGGAGGTCGTGCTGGACCGTCATCGCCTCGAGGACCAAAGACACTTCGAGGTTGCGATCCAAGAATTTCCGGAAATCTTGGATTGCTGGGCAATCGGGGGAAGGATCGATTATCTGATGCGCGTCGCATCACTTTCCATGGCTGCTTATCAGGATTTCATGGAGGGGTTGCTGCGGGCAGGCTTGGGGATCGATCAATACTACAGTCTTGTGGTGACCAAACCTGTGAAAGCCAACGCGCCGATCCCCCTATCTGCATTAAGGCAACGGTAAACTCCCAAGCCTTGATTTCCACGGGATTGAATCTCCATTCCGCGAATTCCGCGGCGAAACACGCGCATTCCCGTGAAACCCAAAGGAACGCTTCCCCTATAAGAGGCGGCCGGTCGAGCGTCCTCTCAATCAACGGGAGAAGGGGGATATCTTGAAACCACGCAACTGCGAGAGAAGGATCGAAGCTTATGGCTGCGAAAGAGAAGTTCAAGTTCAAAATCGAAAACGACAACTATGAATGGGACAACCGGTTCATAACCGGCCTCGAGGTGCGAGGCGTAGGTCCTGGCATACCAGATAGCATGGACCTTTATGTGAAACGGCCGGGCCAGCCCGGCCAGTTGGTTGGGCGCGATGACCCAATCGATTTGTTGCCACCGGGGATCGAAAAGTTCTACGCCCAAGATGCAAGTTCCGAAGCCGGAAATGAATAATGTCTCTGTTGTTCGATTCCGATTACGAGACACTCCACAAAGCCGGCGTCAATTTTGAAGAAGAAGAGAGCACCCGTTTTCTTATATTCAAAAGCTTTCCGCTGCCGGAAGGAATTTATCAGGGGGGTGGTAAACCAGCAGACGTGGTCGATGTCTTGTATGTTATTCCGGAGAATTACAATAGCTCGGGTGGCGACATGTTCTGGGTTCACCCACGCCTCCATCGGGCTGACGGCAAGCCAATACCAAATACTGGCGGGCCTGGTCCCAATGAGGATTCGCGTATGCACAAGGGGACAGTGTTTTGCCGGTGGTCCAGACACTGGTATAAAAATCCCTGGAAGCCAAAGGTCGACGACGTCCAGACTATCATGGACCGGATCTCGTGGGCGTTTAAGTACCCTGACGCGAGGCGCTCATGAACGGACATCGCATTTCGATTGTCGGTTCTCTCGATGATAGGCTCAAGAGCTGGTTGACCGGGCACCCTGACAGCGACGAGCGCGGCGCGCTCGTCCTCTTCCGCAAAATTGAGAGAGCTGTACTGGGTCTGCCGCCGTCAGCGCGTTTTGTGGCTGTTGACGTGATTGAGATGGATGGCGACTGGGTGCTGGACAGCTCCCCGGTGCACTTGCGCATTAATCTCCGCAAGTTCCAGGATATCTACTTTCGTTGCGAGCAGGAGCGGCTCGAGTTGGGGTTTGCCCATAGTCACCCAAGGGGCGTTCTGGATTTCTCGACGAAGGATGATCAGAACGAACAAAGCATTCTGAGGGGATACGCTGGCTGCAATGGCCCTGAGGTATCACTTGTTGCTATGATTTTGGCCGATGGACATTGGCGTGCGAGAGTTCGGCCGGGTGCGGCCCCTAACCGCGCGACTGACGTCCGGCATGTCTGTGTGCTCGGGACGGAGCTGGCAGTTCACATCAGCAACAGGGTCGATGCTGCACCATCGGAAGTGCTAAGGCGCCAAGAAGCTGCCTTTGGCGAACCATTCAACGAGAAGCTCAGATCGTTGCGCGTAGCAATCGTCGGAGGAGGCGGAACAGGGTCTTCAGTCGCCACACTCGTCGCTCGCGCGGGTGTAGGCGAACTCATCATTGTCGATGGCGATTTGCTCGAAGATAGCAATCTCAACCGCGTCCGCGGATATCGCCGTTGCGATGTAGGCGAGAGCAAAGCTGCCACATTAGCCCGATACATTCGAGATCTGGGCCTGATGGGGACTGTCGTTGCCATTGAGGCGTATGTGAACGAGTCTCCAGAAGCGGTCGATGCGATTTCCAGCGCCGACCTGGTGTTCGGCTGTACTGACGATGTCGCTGGAAGGGAAGTTCTCAATCAAGCAGTGTACTATTACTGCCAAGGGCTTATCGACTGCGGGCTCACCGGCAAGATTGGTCTCGACCAGGACCGTCAGCCGTACCTACGTGATCATAGAGGCCGGGTTAGCACAGTTCTTCCCGAATCTGGTGGGTGCCTAAGATGCCAAGGCGTCGTCACCGAGGAAAAGCTCAGCTACGAGAGTGCACTGAAGGCGCGCCCGAAGCTGGCGGAGTTGGATCCAGAGACGCTCCGGGAAGAGTATTATCTGGTCGGGGGCGGGGAGCGGGCGCCCGGAGTAGGTCCCTTCACCAGTGCGACTGCCGACGTGGCAGTAGCGACATTATTTGATCTGGTGCGCCCCTTTCGGCGGCTTCCGAGCGACATTCGCCGCGACAATATATGGTACGACTTCGTGCACATGGTGATTTACAGCAATATGCCAAAGGACAACGCTGATTGTTTTTGCTGCGGTCCACATGGTTTATTGCTCGCGCCAGAGAATGGCTATCGGCTCAGCATGCCGTCACTAGGCAAGCTGTGTTGATTCGCATGTGGTTCTGGCTGCTAAGACTCCTGCGGTGGCTAGAGGAAGTCATTCTCGGTCGACGCAGTCCAAAAACATCGGCGGACCGAAATCCTTCTAAGGCACCACCCGCGGACATATTTTTTGCTCGCACTGATGTGGTAGAAAAGAGCCCTTCGAATGACACGGTTCGGCCGGGACAGTTCATCAGCGTCGTGCACAAGGGCCGACCATACTGGGCACTCTTTAGGTGTCCCTGTGGGTGTGGCGATGTGGTTTCGTTGCCAACGCACGCGCCACATGACCCCAGGTGGCGCATTGAGGTGAGCCTGGAGGGCCGGCCAACGTTGCATCCCTCTGTTTGGAGAACCAAGGGATGCCTAAGCCATTTCTGGCTCAGCGACGGAAGAGTCTACTGGTGTGAAGACACCGGTGTCGAGCCTTGCCGAGCCCGACCAGACGTATATGCAAGAAAACTCTAGAGCAGGACCTGAAGCCGACGACGCGTTGTGACGAGGGCCAGTGCGGGTGATGGGATGCAATCCACTTTGATTAGGGGATGATGGCAAGAGCGAGTCTTGGATGGTGCTCTTGTGGGCTCCGGCTGACGCATGTGAGTACGGCAACACGTTAGACTTCCCATTCGTTGTTCGCAGGGCGAATATCCGCGCGTAGACGCCGCGTCAGCCCAACTTTCTATGCGCTAAGGCTGCATCGTCGGGCTTCGGTAATGCGTGCAGCATAAAACATCACGCTGGGCGAGATGGTTGGAGCGGCATAGACCGAGCGGTCGATTGAGCCCGGACTTCCGGGCGAGTGGCCGCTTACGCATGGCAGTAGATGCAAAAGTCTCGTTGTGATTACGGTGACGCATTCCTCACCTATCTCGAGCAGGTTCTGTGGTTACCTTGTGTCAGGAGGACGGCCTGGTTGTCGGGCGACATGGAAAACTGCCCCCCTGACGACATGGAAAACTGACCCCTGTCGGTAAAGCAGGGAATGGTCATGACGAATTCAGGATTGCAAGGAAGCTCTCTGCAGTTTGAAGCACTGCGGGGAGAGGAGATGCGGACACCGGAAGAAGTCTCGGCAATGTTGGGTTTGCGGAGACTGGGCTGGGGGACGAAGCGCATTGCGGCGGAGTTGGGTCGCAGCCGCAATACGGTGCGGCGTTACATTGAGGCCGGGGGCTGGGCAGGTTACCGCAAGCCGCGCCGGGCCAGGGCGCTGGAGGGGCTTGAGGACTGGTTGGCGGAACGGTTCCGGCAGCATCGGGGCAATGCCGACGTTGTTCGCCAGGAGCTGGCGCGTGAACATGGTCTGCAGGTGAGCTTGCGCACGGTAGAACGCGCGGTAGCGCCGTTGCGTCAGGCGCTGCGAGCTGAGGCCCGTGCCACGGTGCGGTTTGAGACGCCACCTGGGCGGCAGCTGCAGATCGATTTTGGCGAGACACGGATCACGCTCGGCGGGGAGCCGGTGCGAACGCATCTGTTTGTGGCGACGCTCGGGTATTCGCGGCGGTGTTATGTCCTTATGTCCGGGCGTTTCGGCACGAGCGCCAGTCGGCCTGGTTGGACGGAATCGAAGGCGCCTTTGATCACTTCGGCGGCGTGCCGCAGGAGGTGCTGCTCGACAACCCGCGGGCGCTGGTGGAGCACCATGATGCTGTCACCCGGGAAGTTCGCTTCAATGATCGGCTGCTGGCCTTTGCCCGCTACTGGGGCTTCAGGCCGCGGGCCTGCGCACCTTGCCGGGCTCGCACCAGGGGCAAGGACGAGCGGGGCGTCGGCTATGTGAAGCGCAACGCAATTGCCGGCCATGTCTTCGCCAGTTGGGCGGCGCTGGAAGCGCATCTGGCCTGGTGGATGCGCGAGATAGCCGACCTGCGGGCGCACGGCACGACCGGTGAACAGCCGATCGAGCGGTTCCGACGCACGGAAGCCAGGGCGCTGCGGCCGCTGGATGGGCGTGCACCATTCCGGCAGGTCCGCGATCTGACCCGGCGGGTTCAGTCCGATTGCTGCATCGAGCTCGACACGAATGCCTACAGTGTGCCCTGGCACCTGCTCGGCGAGCTGGTCCGGGTGGTCGTCTGTGGCGGTCGCATCAGCATTCAGCACGAGGGAAAGGAGGTTGCCGTCCATCCTGAGAGCGCCGGGCGCCGGCAGAGGCTGATCGAACCGGCGCACTTCGCCGGGATCTCCAAGGTTCCGGCGCTGGCGTAGCCGGCCGCACTGCCGCCCGGTCCGCCGGATCCGGCGCTTTTGCGTCCGCTGCGGGAATATGAACTTCTGGTCGGGGGAGGCTGGTGATGGTCGACCACGATGTGCTGATCGAGATGCTGACACGGCTCAAGCTAACGGCGATCCGTGACCAGCTCGACAATCTTCTGGACGAAGTGGCGCGGCGGAACTCACCGTGCGGGAAGCCGTGGCCTTCCTTTGCGAGCGCGAGGTCGCCCGCAAGGAGGAGCGCCGGATCGAGATGGCCAGCAAGATCGCCCACTTTCCCATCGTGCGCGATCTTAGCGGCTTCGACTTCTCAGCCCAGCCCTCGCTCGATCCCGGGCAGATTCGTGATCTGGCGGTCTGTCGCTGGATCGCGCACGGCGACACGCTGCTGCTGCTCGGCCCACGGTGTGGGCAAGACGCATCTGGCCATTGCGCTCGGCCGCGAAGCCATCCGCGAAGGATACTCGGTGCTGTTCGTCGCCGCCCAGGCCTTGGTTGCCGCCCTCGCCAAGGCGCATCAGGAGGGCCGCTTCGAAGAGCGCCTGGCGTTCTATGCAAAGCCCAAGCTGCTGATCGTCGACGAACTCGGGTATTTGCCGTTCGACCCCAACGCGGCGCACCTGTTCTTCCAGCTCGTCTCCAGACGTTACGAGCGCGGCAGTCTGCTCATCACCTCGAACCGGTCCGTCGGCGAATGGGGCGAGGTGTTCGGCGATCCGGTCGTGGCCACAGCCATCCTCGACCGGTTGCTCCATCACAGCCATGTCATCACCATCCGCGGCGACAGCTACCGCCTGCGCGAGAAGCGCCGTGCCGGTATCTTCAACTCAGCCAACCTCAACCTGGAGAAGGCTCATGACGCACGATAACCGACAGATTTGCGCCCCGGCGTGCCGGCACCCGCGGGTCCACAGGTACCTCCCGCGCTCCGCTCCGCCAGCCGCGTGGAGGCGCTCCGCTACGCGCGGGCCCCTCCTGTGGACTCCGGGACCGAGCCACACTCCATCAACCAAGGGGGGGCAGTTTTAAGTGTCGCCGAGGGGTCACTTCCGGATGTCGCTTGATACCTGGTGTCCGCTCGTTGGGCAAAAGTACGCTCCCAAGCCTGATTTCCACGGCATCTGATCCCGATTCCGCGAATTCATCGGCCAAAACGTGCTTTCCCGCGAAATTTGAGAGGTGTTTCCGGTATACTGCTTGCTAATGAGCTGGCCGGCCTAGTGCCCCTGCCATTGTATCGCGAGGAGAGGGACATGCGCTTGAGCAATCTGGGAACCGAGCAACTCCGGGAGAAGGATAGAAGCTTCGTCTTCCATCCTTCTACGCATCTGGCCAAGCACAGCCGAGGCGAAACGCCAAATAGGATTATGGCCGGTGCGGAAGGCGTCTATATCTGGGACACCGAAGGCCGAAGGAGCCTCGACGGTTTCGGAGGGCTCTACTGCGTCAACATGGGATATGGATGCACGGAGATCGCCGAGGCCATTGCTAGGCAAGCACACGAATTGCCGTTCGCGCACGTCTACGCCAGCCAAGGTACGGAGCCGGTCGCCCTGTTGGCAGAGGCCGTGGTCGAGTATTTCGGTCAGAACATGCGAAGGGTCTATTTCGGCCTCTCCGGTTCCGATGCTAACGAAACCAACATCAAGCTGGTCTGGTACTATAATAACATTCTTGGCCGGCCCGAAAAGAAAAAGATCATCTCGCGAAATCGCGGCTATCACGGGTCTGGATTGGTCACGGGTAGCCTAACTGGCCTTCCCTTCTTTCACAATTTCTTCGACCTGCCTCTGGATTTGGTGCGCCATACAACCACGCCGCACTATTACCGCCAGGCGCGTATCGAGGAGAGCGAGGAAGCGTTCTCCCGGCGCTGTGCCGATGAGCTTGAAGCCTTGATCCTGGCCGAAGGACCGGAAACGGTTGCAGCTTTTATCGGAGAGCCGGTACTTGGGACAGGAGGTATTGTGCCGCCCCCCACAGGGTACTGGACGTCCATTCAAGCGGTGCTCGACAAATACGATATCCTTCTAATCGCCGATGAAGTGGTCTGCGGCTTCGCGCGAACCGGCGAGAAGTTCGGTTCCCACCTGTATAACATGCGTCCGGATTTCGTGACCATCGCAAAGGGTTTGAGTTCCGCCTACCTCCCCATCTCCGGGTCAATCATTGGCGACCGCGTCTGGTCGGTTTTGGAACAAGGAACTGAGAAGCACGGCGCACTCGGCCACGGCTGGACATATTCGGGGCACACGCTTTGTGCCGCAGCCGCGCTCGCCAATATTCGACTGCTTAAAGAAAAAAATATTTTGGAGCATGTCCGCGATGTTGGACCGTATTGGCAAGACCGCATGAAGGCCGAGCTGGCGGGACATCCCATCGTTGGTGAAGTTCGCGGAGTGGGTATCCTGTCGGCCGTAGAGATGATGCGGGACCCAAAACAAAGGATACCATTCGAACCCGACCTTCAGGTCGGGGTGCGCACTGCAGCTGCTCTGTTTGAGAATGGTGTCATCGGACGGGCCATGCCGCATGGCGACATCCTCGGTTATGCACCCCCCCTGATCATTACCCGAAAAGAGATCGACATCATTGTCGACGCGACGGTAAAGTCGGTCGATACCACCTATCGCGCGCTGAAGGCCGAGGGTGCCGTATGATTTTGCGATCGCGAAGGAGTGAATCCGGAGGCAGGCATGTCCCTGCGCGCTACTGCGCCGAGCAGACCCAAAACTGTTGAATTCCAGATATCTGATCTTGAGCATGCTCCGGACTATTTCAGTCACGAACCGAATCAGTTCTGCCGCCGCTGTCCTGTTGCCCAACGACCAGGACCTCTGTGCGGCGCGCCCTGCGGGTGTACCTCCCCGCCGGCAGGGCGCCCTTTTTGACCCACGTAATCAGAATCATTATGGCCCGTCCGGAATCGAGGGTCTGGTAAAGGTCATCTGCACGTTCCGATGCAGATTGAGCTTAGACGCGCCCTTTACATCATTGCAGCGGGCCACGGTCGCCGGTTCCAAAGTGCGGCAACGCCGAAGATATCTTCCTTCACATCACATAAAGCAGAATAATCATTGCGGTGAATTTTATCACACCAGGTATATAAAAGGACGATACTCATACGCCATCCCCGTTCACAAGGAAAAGGCATTTTAACATTGTTGAGACGATTTGCCTGTCAAAGAAAAGAAGGCATCGCAACACTTCGTTCCGGATCACGGCGCCCCGGGTGGGGGATGAGCGGCTATCCGAATTGTTATGCTCGTGCCGACCCAAATTCCTGCAAAGGCTGGGTCAATGAAGGCTTTTGGTCAGCGCAGGATGATTTCTCCTGATTTGGACGGTGCAGGGGCGGTCATGATTTAATGCATGGAGATTCTCTGATTGAGCTGTTGAAAGACCACGAGGCGTCTGCCAGACGCCCATCGGGTGAGCCCAGCATGATTGGGATGACCGACGAAGATCGAAAGTGTGGCAGCATTCTGGAGCCTGGTCAGCCCAGCGACGCCCGCGAAGTCAATCGCGTTTGTTGGGACATACACGACGCAGCCGGAAGGCGTTCAGAAAGAGGAAGAATCGAGCGCGACGATGCCGAGGGACATGCCACTTGTTTTCGAGACATTCCTTGAAAGACTGTCACAGAGTATCGATGAGACAGATTTCCGGGATGCCATGGCTGAGGCGGCCGGACGACTTGACCTAATCTCCTTTGCCTACCTCTCCTTGCCAGCACGGCCTTCCGGCAAACCGAGGCTAATTTCGAACTATCCACCCCGCTGGACCAGACAGTATCTGGAAAATCAGTATGAGAAACTCGATCCTGTGATCTTGCGTGCTCGAAATGGCGGCTGCCCGTTTCACTGGGGATCGAATTTGGGAGGCGATAAAATGTCGCCGGCTCAACAGCAGCTATGCGATGAGGCGGCTCAATTCAGCATCTGCTGCGGTTTGACGATCCCAATTGTCGATCTCCGCGGCCGCATCGCTGCGGTTACTTTTGCCGCCGATGAGCCTCGTCCAGTATTTCTTCGGGTCGCTGAGCGGTACGAACAAGCTCTTCAGCTGATGGCGGCCTGCTTTCATCGTTGCGTTCGCCGCAAACTGCCGAGCGATCGAACAGTGGATGGGATTTCGCTGACATCCCGCGAATATGAGTGCCTGCGGTGGGCAGCGCGGGGTAATTCAGCCTGGGTGACCGGCCGCATCTTGGGCATTAAGCCACGCACGATCGCTTTTCATTTGGACAATGCCAAGAAGAAGTTAGGCGTGCGAACCCAAAATCAGGCTATAGCCCTTTTGGGGTCCGAAGGATCCTCAATTCTCTGAGAAGCTTTTTGATCCGCTTGTGCTCGGGCCATTCGATTGCGCGCTTTGTCTCGAGCGTTGACTGGATGCCGAGATCTTCTGTTCCGCCGGCTCGGTCAGGGCGATGCAGCCGTATTCTTCCAGTCCGCGCCGGTGATCTTAGTCTATCGGTGCTCGAGCGGGTGTTTCGTCGCTGACGAGCTAGTCGTGCGGTTATATAGGTTCCGACGATGGCCCGCTTGCATACCTGCCTGCCGGTAATCTCTAACCGTTGACTTAGGGCGATGGCTATCGGTTATCCGGCTTGAAAGCGAAGAGGTGGACCATTCTGCGTCGAGCGCCGGCACGATATGGAGTGCTGCTCCGGGCTATTACCCATCCAGACAGAGCGGAACCTTCTATCACGTCAGACGCTCGGACGAATTGCCAAAACCCGATTTCCTGGGAACTGAATTGTGCTCGCCACCGGGTCCATTTTGCCGGCGCGTCTGTGGTGCAGGTCCCGATCAGCCTGACCACTGGCTGCCACAGGAACTGCCTACTTGTATGACCGAGCACTGCGCATTTGTCAGCTGGCGAACAATTCCTTGTAGCCGCTCGTCACCATCCAGTTCGCACGGTCGAGATGACTACGAAGCGCCTTCCTGGCGCGCTCCGGTTCAAGTGCCGTATCAATGCCGAGGATCAGTTGGGCCATTTCCTCTTCGGGCGCCTCATCGGCTGAGGCGTCCAGGAGCCTCATATAGGTGGTAAAGTGCGCCCTGTCGTAGGCGGTAAGACGGTCAGACCAAGGGACTTCGTCGAGCAGTGTTGAGCTTTGAGTCTTATCTGTTGCCGTTGATCGATTCATGTCTGCCGCGAACCTCGCATGTTGATCGCTGGATCCAAGGCAGAATATCCCAAAATGGGATAATCCGAAACGGGGATTAGTCGCTGAGCCGGTCTTTACCTGACCGGTTCACCTAAATGCCCAAATCTCTTCGATCTCCCCGCCACCAGCGGTTTCTGGCCCAGTTGATCTCACTGCGCAAGGTCAAAGGACTGACGCAGGCGCAGGTGGCTGAGAAGCTTGGTCGTCCGCAATCTTTCGTGGCGAAATATGAGGGTGGAGAGCGGCGTCTCGATGTCATTGAGTTTCTCGACGTAACTGCGGCCCTCGACGCTGATCCGTGTGAGATTCTGTTGAGCCTGCGGACGTAGTGGGCGCCCGCGCCCATCACCGCGCGTGCCGGGTGCCGGTGGGTCGATCCCCGCTTTTCTTGGCTCAGGGCGTCTCGACCATTCCGCTGCGCCTCCTAGCGCGTCGTTAGACTCTCGCAATTCTCTCTGTTGTGCCTTTCCCAGCAGGTGGCGCCGCATCCTTCTAGGCCCGCCGCGGCGTCCCGCAACCCTTAGCTAGCTGTGAGCTTTCAGTAGGTTGTCCATCCGGTCCTTCGGATGCGGTGCGGCTCAGACGGCGGGCCCGTTCCTGTCATGACTCGCCGCCGCACCGCTTCCTGGGAAGCAGCCATTGGCGAGCGGAGGACAAAACGATGAGCCAGCGAAGCGCTGGGCCATCCGCGCCGACTGGAAGTCCTCGCGATCATCTTCGAGCGCATTCGCGCTGTGGTGATGCGTCGATGCATGGGGGTTACGCAACTTCGTTGCTTGAAGCGAAGCGACCGCACCGCCCATTTCGTCAACTGGCGAACAAATCCTTGTAGCCGCTCGTCACCACCCAGTTTGCACGGTCGAGATGACTGCGAAGGACGTTCCGTGCGCGCTCCGGTTCGCGTGCCGGATCAATGCCGAGGATCACATGGGCCATTTCCTCTTCAGTGGCGTTGTCGGCTGAGGCGTCCAGGAGCCTCATATAGGTTGTAAAGTGGTCCTTGTCGTAGGCTGTAATGCGGTCCGACCAGGGGACCTCGTCGGCAAACGGCGTGTTCGATTTGGGCTGTAACATCGCTAATTCTATCTCCGGAGAATGGACCGGCGAAGCCCTCTGGCTGCTAAATGTGGATTACATATTATAGTTGATAAACTCAAGCCGCCTGATCCGCTGGCTTGCGTGCATGGATATGCGCAAGTTGGTCGGACGGAATGTGCAGAGGATCAGGCAAAGGAAGCGTCTGACGCAGGAGCAGCTTGCGGAGATTTCCGGGTTCAGTCAGCAGTACATCAGCGGCTTGGAGAAAGGCCGAAGAAATCCGACAATTATCACGATCTATGAACTGGCATTGGCCCTCGGCGTCAGCCACATGGATCTGGTTCGGCCCGACAAACAGGCATGATACACCCGCCCTCCAAGTAGCTGGCCGCCTGATGGCGCGCGCCGGGTGCTCGTGAACCCAGGCTTTTCTTAGGGTCCCCCGGCAGCCCCTGCCATTTGGCTCGCCCTGGCCCGGCGCACCCTATTGGACAGTCGGCCGCTGCGGTTTTTGTCAGCCTTTCCTGGGGCGGTCGGCATTGCCTTTTAGGCCCGCCGCGGCCTCCCGCAACCTTCGCTCTCGCTTCAGGTCCTTCTCTTGGTTACGATCCTTCGGATGCGGTTCGCCTCTTTCAGCGGGCCTAATCGCTTTCTGCCGCCCACCCCACGGGGACAGCCACGCGAGACTAGTATGGAGCGTTGCGGTTAGCGCACGAACAGCAAAGGAACTGAAAAAAACAGGCAACTGTCGCAGCATGGCTGAACCAGCCATCTTGTCGGCATCTAGGAGCCGCGTGTTCGCCTTGAGGCCCTGCCGGTAGGATCCCTGCAGTTGAAGTCATTGTCGGCATTCTGACAACGATGGACATGAACCGCCGAACTATCAAGGCGACCAGGTTGTTGTCTAGCAATGGTTTTCCGAATCGGCACGGCACTTGCGTTACCAAAAACAAGTACCCCGCGGCACGGATCGCCCAAGAGGCTGAACGACCTGATCTGTTTGACCCTCGCAGCAGGGTGGATGGCTAACACAAAGGAAACTTTGAAGGTGGACGTTTTCGAAAGTTCTCCAATACCTGTCAGGAAAACACGGACGCCATCTTTCTCGGTGGATCTAGCCTTGCTGGGAGTCGCATTCGTTTGGGGGGCGAGCTATCCGGTCGGGAAAGGCGCACTGTTCTACGCGCCGGTTTCGATACTTGTTCTTTATCGCTTCCTGATTACTACGATCATTACGGCAGTGGCTGCAAGACATGAGATCGCATTGGTCTCCTGGGGCGATTTCATCCGCGGCTTCGCATTGGGAACAATACTTTTTTGCATCTTTATTGCTGAAACTTACGGCGTTGCATCGACAAGCGCAATGAACACGGCCTTGATCATATCGCTTTGTGTGATTTTCACGCCGATCATCGACTATGGGCTATCACGGCGACTTCCACCTACGGGCATTTTGGCAAGTGCTGCCATAGCGTGCATCGGTGTCGGCATTCTCACTGGCGGGATCAGCAGGTTCAGCCCGGGTGACGCGCTTGTCTTGGGGGCCGCGATTCTGCGAGCGGTTATGGTCGTTTCCACCAAACGCCTTCTGGCCGGCCGGCAGATTTCATCTGCAGCCCTGACGGCCATCCAGGGATCGACGGTGGCAACACTTACTTTCGTTTTGGCCGTCGCTCAGTTCGGAATTTCAGGCCTTGTTGTGAGGGCCACCCTTCAGTTTTGGGGCGCTGTTGCCTTCCTTGCACTCTTCTGCACCCTCGCTGCATTCTACATTCAAAATGCCGCAGTGAGAAAATCCACACCGACACGGGTTGGCTTCTTGATGGGAACAGAACCTTTTTTTGGTTTCGTTCTAGCGCACCTTCTTCTGAATGAGCCTTTGACAGTACCGAGCTTGATAGGCGCAGGCCTCGTCCTCGCTGGGACGTTTGCTGGCATCTGGTTTGAGAGCAGGACATCCAAATGAACCCCATCTTGGCTTCCACCAAACCCGCCATCGGCGGCATTTCGAGTTTTGAAGATCTGGAGGCTTTTCCGGACCGAACCGCACCAGTTGCAACCATGTTCAGCGGCGGTCTCGACAGCACCTATCTTCTCTACAAGCTGCAAAGCCTTGGCTTTGCGAACATTGAAGCTGTCGCAGCGGATGTCGGAACGCGCATCGATCAGCCTTTGTTGGAACGGACGGCAGCCATGTTCGGCGCGCGCTTTGTCTGCCTCGAAGGGCGGGATGCCTTTGTCGAACAAGGCGTAAAATCAGCCATTCGAGCCCACGCCAAGTACCTTGGCATCTATCCGTTGAGCAGTTCGTTGAGCCGTCCCATAATCGCATCTTTGGTTGTTAATCATGCAAGGTCAATCGGCTCACGGCTGGTTCTTCATACAGCAAACCTTTCTCAAAACAGTCTTCCGCGCCTTAACAATAGCATTAAGCGCTCAGGATTTTCCGGCAACTTCGGCAGTCCGTATGAATGCTCTGTGATATCCCGACAACAGAAGACCTCCGACCTGTCCAAGTGTGGAGCGACTTTTGTGGCGGACCGTACGTGGAGCGCGGACGAAAACCTCTGGTGTCGGGAATTCGAGTCGGGGCCTTTGGAAGATCCCGAGAACTTTTCCATCCCCGAGGAGGCATTTGCTTGGACGCGCAACATTCCCGCAGAGCAGCCGGTAGAGATCAAACTCGGGTTTGCAGACGGAAGTCTCGTGTCAATTGATGACCGTGATGTTGCATTGGTCGACGCAATCCCGTTCCTGAATAACACGGTCGGCAAATTCGGGCACGGCCGCTTTGTCGGGCTTGAACACATCACAACCGGCCAAAAGGTTCTCGAAGTCCGCGAGGCCCCTGCGGCGGCCATTATCTTCGACGCGCTGCGTCACCTCGAAACCGCTTCTCTTGACGTGGCATCAATCGTTTTGAAGCAAGGGCTTGAGCAAGCCTGGTCCCAAGAGGCGGTTTCAGGTGCATGGGGCAGTACTATTCACCAGATGTGCGAACGGGCCATTGCATCCGCCCTCGAGGGCGTTAGCGGGAGCGTCAGCTACATAGTCGATCACACACGCTTTTTACCTCGGTCGATCCGAGCCAGGACGCCGAGATACATTAGGGACCGCCACCTTTGGGAATACCAAGCCGCAACCCACATAGCGTCGTCCAAAGCGTTCCGTCCTCGCCAAGTCGCCAAAAGGGAGACACCCGTGGAAAACAACGCACCCCAGGCGCCGGCCAACCTCAGTCAACAATGCACTGACGGTCTGGTGACAAATGGATGGTGGTTTTCAAAAGGCGAGCGCCCCGAAGCCTGCTTTGGCATCGAAATTGATGCAGCCTGGAAGAACTTTGCTGACCATTGGAATCGACTTCTTCTCGATGAATACATGCGTGACGGCGGAACATATCGTTACCGGCGCTATAGCGCTTTTGAATATGACGCAACTGACGGAATCTTTAGGCTCCTACCCCACGCCCCCTACGAACAATCAAAAAGTGTCAATCATCTGAATGGCGGCTTCAAGCGCCACTTCGAGCCCCTTGAAAACTCCTTTATAGACCATCCCGTCTTAGAAAAGATTCTGACAGGTTTCTGCAGAATTCTATGTGAAGCCGCCCGACATGATCGTTGGAATATCAAGATCCATCCCTACCGGATTGTCGCGCGCGATGGTGTAAACGGCAAACCGGCACCCGAGGGCCTTCACCAGGACGGGGTGGACTTCATTGCTTGCTATATGATTGGGCGGGTCAACGTCACCGGCGGCATGAGCATGATCACCGACGCCTCAAAGGAGTTCCTCGGCGAGGTCGAAATGAACTCCCCGAATGATTTTGTGATCTGCAACGACCGCGAAACCTTTCACGATGTATCGTCGATTGTGGCCGAAAACCTGAAAATGCCGTACGCTTATCGCGACGTTCTTGTGATCGCCTTCGAGAAATTATAACGCCCAGCGCGCCGAGAGCATTTTCAACAAGGTTCAATACTGCTTGGTATCCTCTCGGGTGTTCCTGGTGCGGGAACAATGCAGGATTAATTTCTTGCATCTAAACACCTAGATAGCAGTTTCGCCTCTCTGGTATGATGGTTTTTGGCCTCGCGGATCTCGCGTAATACGAATGACCGTGGACACCCCCGATCTTCGCAAGAAAGTGAGAAATTATCCTCATGCTGTCCGACGAGGTGGTCTGCGGCTTCGGAGGCACCGGGAACTGGTTTGGTAGCCAGACATTTGGGATGGAACCGGACATGCTCTCGATCGCCGGGGGGCTTTCATCCGGTCACCTGCCCATTGGCGGCGTCATTATCTCGACAAGATTTATCAATGCGCCGCTGACGAGGCCCACAAGGTCGGCGTGTTCGGTCACGGTTTCACCTACTCCGGTCATCCGGTGATAGCGGCCGTCGCCGCCGAGGCGATCAGGATCTACAGCGAGATCGATTTCGTGACCCAGGCGCGTCGTCTCGGCGATCACTTGCATGGAGCCCTCGCGGACGCGCTCGGCGACCATCCGCTTGTCGGTGAAGCCCGCGGCCGCGGCTTCATCGCGGGGGTTCAGATCGTCGAGGATCGTGCGCCCGTCGCGTCTTCGCGCCCGAGCTGAGGATCGGCGATGTCGAGCGGCGGTGCCGCGAGCACGGCGTCATGATCCGCAATATGGGAGACGTGCTTGGAATCTGTCCGCCCTATATAATCACCGAAAGCGAGATCGACCCCTTGGTTGACGGCATTCGTTCTGCACTCGACGGCGCCGCTGCTGCGAATTCCCGGGTCGGTCGGGTGGCATGAGTTCCAGCATTAAGACCGACTGCTTCACTTCAGTGGATATTATCGAGCAAACGCTCACCCGAGGGGTGCACTTCATCCGTGTCCGGTACAAAACGTCACCCATGTCTCAGGTCGGGCACGCCGCTCGCCAACGACACCGAGTTCGGCCTCGCGGCCTACTTCTACACCGGCGATCTCGGTCGCGCCTTCCGCGTGATGGAAGGACTGAAGTACCGGCGTCAATGAAGGCCTGATCACCACGCCGGAGGTGCCGTTCCGCGGCGTCAAGGAATCGGGCCTCGGCAAGGAAGGCGGCCTCCAGGGCATCGTGGATTATCTCGACACCAAACATGTCTGCATCGGCGGTCTCGGCGTCTAGTGGTTCCCGCCTGACATAGGAGTCCAATCAGAGATTCCCTTTCTGGCCTGCGCGTGCGAGTCTGGCGCATGCGCACAGGAAGATCGTTCACCGTTTCGTCGGCCGATCGCGTCCGTCTGACGGCGCTGATCAGGGATCGCAACGCCCCGCAAAAGCATGTCTGGCGCGCCGAGATAGTGCTTTTGCCCGCCGACGGCGTCGGCACCGGCGAGGTCATGCGCCGCATCGGCAAGTCGAAGACCGACGTCTGGCGCTGGCAGGAGCGCTTTGCCGCGGAAGGCTGTGACGGGCTGCTGCGCGACAAGACGCGACAGTGGCGCATTCCGCCGCTCGGTCCCGATGTCGGCGAGCGCGTCGTGGCACTGACGCTTGCCGATCCGCCGGGCGAGAGGACCCACTGGACCGCCGACATGATGGCGCAAGCCGCCGCAATCAGCGCCAGCGCCGTCAGGCGCATCTGGAAGGCGCATGGTCTCGCACCCCACCGCTGGCGCCAGGTTCAAGCTCTCCAATGATCCGAAGTTCGTCGACAAGTTGCGCGCCGTCGTCGGCCTCTATCTCGATGCGCCGGCCCATGCCATCGTTCTGTCGGTCGATGAAAAGAGCCAGATCCGGCGCTCGACCGCACCCACCCGGCCTGCCGATGAAGAAGGGGCGGCTCGGTACGATGAGGCACGACTACAAGCGCAACGGCACCACCACCCTGTTCGCCGCCCTCAACGTCCACTATTGTCCCGTTGACGAGAATATCATCTTAGTTGCTTGTAAAAATTTGTTCTCCACTTCCGTCTCCATCGTATCTCAGTCAACGCGATGGAGCAGGAAATGACTACAAACATTGTGAAACTGGAAGAAGGCAGGGCAATCGGCTCTAATCGTGACGTGCCGCTGTCAGATCATGAGGCGGAAGCCCTAGGGCATCTTGCGGTGGCGCTGAGTGGCATTTCGACGACCATTCGGTCCGCCGCCTACAAACACGCGCTAAACTCTAGTCACGCGATGAAGCCCCTAAAGGAGACGGAGGACGCGCTTACCGACTACGACGCCTTGGCGAGGGCGGCGGGCCGAAAGCAGCCGAAAGCGGCGGAGGAGGACGACAGGAAGGGGGACGCCCTAGCGAGAGAGGCCGCCGCACAGGTCAGCAGGGTCGATCAGACCCGATCTTCCCGCTGGAGCAGACCGCGAAGGGTACCGGTGGCATCAACGGACTACGTTCGGCAGGTGGTCATGGCAGATAGTCAGCTTGGAGCAGTGTCGGCACTGGTAAACGCGCGGCGAGTGGCTCCAGAACGCTTCCATGCTTCTGTTCCCAGTGTAGATAATAATCCGGATGCTCCGCTTCTGACCTCTTTTTCGGACTATCTGAGCAGGGTGTGCGGACTGGAGTCAAAGTCCCGCGAAGGCGTTCTCCTGGGCAGCCGCCGCTTTCTGGATTGGTTCCATCACCACCATTCCCGGCCAAGCCCTCGGCGCGTTGACGGCTGAGCATGTCCTTGCCGCTGTCGAACATCGGCTGTCACTATCGGCGACCTCCGGTACCCGCACCGGCAGCAACTTCTCACATCGTATTGGGCTGGCCACCACGACCAGAATCTCGCGCGCGTCGTCCCCAGGACGCCCCACTGGCGTTTGGCTCATCTAACCCTCGAACTCGGCTACGGCCCGTCGACGGTCTTCTTCACATGGGTCGGATTCGACGAAATGGACGAGGTCACAGGCGACGGCCATGCTGAACTGCTCGACGACGGCTCCATCGACATCACCTTCTATCACAACGGCGACGAGGCAATCCTCAAGGCCAAACGGGACACTTCTTCAACGGCCTGCTAGGAGATCCGTGTTCGCCTTGCGCTGACAAAGAAGCTCACACATGACGTCCGGGAGACGATGCTGGCAAATGGTCTGGCTGAAGCATTCCACCCACAATACCAAAGCCCGTCCCGATCCAAAGCGCTTCTAAGCACTCCACCTCAGGCGCAAGGCCGGTTGGCCAGTGCATCTTCTTGGTCCGCCGGAAGAGAACCCCGCCCGACAATAGCTTCATGAGGTCTTGCGCTGCAGTGTCGACCGTAAAAAAGGGCGCGCGAGGCGCCCTTCATTTAAACCGGCAGTCGGGAAGCAGACTTCACTCTGATATTCAAAAGCGGTAGGTGACACCTGCGCCTATCAGCCAGGGATCGAGCTCCGCCTTCCCCGTCAGCTTCGCGCCGGTCACCGTGACGTCGAAGTCCGGCTTCAGGAAAAGCTTCTTCACGTCGAAGTTGAGGCCCCAGTGCTGGTCCACCATGTAGTCGAATCCGACCTGCAGCGCCGTGCCGAACGTGTTCTTCACCTTGAGAGCATCAGCGCTGCCAGTGTCCTGGTTGTAGAAGATCGTGTAGTTCACGCCGGCGCCGACATAAGGCTTGAACGCGCCGAGATCGGTAAAATGGTACTGCAACGTGAGTGTCGGCGGCAGCAGCCAAACTTTGCCGATGTTGCCCAACCCTCCGATCGTCCCTTGGCCCGCGATGTTGGCATAAGTGGTACCGAGTATGAGTTCGGCGGCGATGTTGTCGGTGAAGAAATACGAGATATCGAGTTCCGGCGTCACCGTGTCCGAATACGAAAGACCGGAGCCGGGAAGCGTATCAACGTAGCCCAGATCTTTCGTAACGACGCCCAACGCCCGCAGGCGGACCTGCCAAGGGATTGGCGCTTCGGTGACCGAGGCTCCCGTCTCCGCCAGGACGGTCTCTGCTTGCGCAGGCTCCGCGGCGACGGCCTGCTGTCCCACCATGATCAGGGCCACCGCCGCTGCTGTTGCCCGCGCTACGCCCATTCGCGTTCTCGCCATGAGATTCACTCCTTGATGTTCAGAAAGGATGCACTGCACTATTTCGTCTCCTGCTCGAATGAATTGTTGATGGACCTCAAATGCCCCTCTTGCGTTGCAACGCGTTCCGCCGTCTCCGGAGGGTGATCGTTGAAGCCGATTGCGCTGCGGAGAAAATTGGTGCCTAGACTGATGAATGCGGCTTGCTCCCGATTGTCCTCGCCGCAGCCGTGCCCGCCTGCGCTGGCCTCGTAGAAGTAAGCGGGATAGCCAAGAGCCTGCAGTTTTGCGGCCATCTTGCGCGCATGGCCCGGATGGACGCGGTCGTCGCGTTTCGTGGTGGCGATCAGGATAGGCGGATAGGGCTGTCCCGGCGCTGCGGCGTGATAGGCGGAGATTTCCTTCAGGAAAGCCCAATCGTGAACCTTGTCCGGATCGCCATATTCGTCGATCCAGCTCGCGCCCGCCAAGAGCTTGGTGTAGCGACGCATGTCGATAAGCGGTGCTGTGCAGAACAGAGCCCCGAAATGCTCAGGATAGCGGGTCAGCATGTTTGCGATCAGCAGGCCGCCATTTGAGCCACCCTCGGCGGCAATCCGCCTCGGCAGGGTGATGCCCCTTCGCACGAGGTCGGAGGCAACGGCGGCGAAATCGTCGTGGGCGAGACGCTTGCCCTCCCTGCGCCCGGCTTCGTGCCAGCGGGTGCCGAACTCGCCGCCGCCGCGGATGTTCGCCTCGACACACGTGCCGCCGCGCTCGAGCCACAGCTTGCCCAGCGGGGAGTTGTAGTAGGGCAGGAATGATACGCCGAACCCGCCATAAGCGGAAAGGTGAATCGGAGCATCTCCGTTCCCGTTCGCCGGACCAACCTGCGTATAGGGGATCAGCTCATGATCGATAGAGACTGCCTCGTGGCGCGTGACCACCAGTCCGGATGCATCGAAATTCTCCGGGCTGCGCTTCAGGATTGCTGAAGCGCTGAGAGACGGCGCGGCATTCAGATCGAACAGCAAGAGCTGCGGCGGCGTGATCGGATCCTGAGCACAGATCAGGACCTCTCCATTGGTCTCGTGAACTGCCGCATCGAATGACCAGACGTCGACAGTACCTTCGGCGGGCAGGGTGTTCAGGACTCGGCGCGTCCATTCCTGGTGGCCGGGAGTGAACATCTCGAAACGCGGTGCGAGATTGACGAGGTAAGAGATAATGAGCTTCCCGTCATTCCAGAAGAATGACTGCATGGAGCGCCTTTCCCCTGGTTGAAACAGGGTCTCAAAACGGCGTCCGCCGGCGAGGAAAGTGGAAAGCGAGATGACGATCAGCGCGTCGGCGGGATGGGTGGTGCCTCCCACCGTCCAGGGCTTGCGCGGCCTTACCGCCAGCCAGTCGCCGAAGACCCGCCACGACGCGTCGCGAGGAAGATCGATCTGCCTCCTCGGCCCGCTCCTATCGCCGATCCAGCTGATCTTCTCGAAGAAGGCCGGCTGCTCGATGAACCAAAGGCGCTCGCTGCGGCCGGTGCGGTCCGAATGACCAGACACTTGGAAGCTTTCGAACCCGGCCTCGAAGATTGCCGGCGTGGTGAGGGGATCCGCGTCACGCTTCCACAGTCGAACTGTGCGCGCATAGCCGGAGCGGGTGGCCATGCCATTACCAAGCGCACTGGAAAGCAGAAGCGTGTCAGGGTCCAGCCAATTAACGTAGCCTTTGGCCTCGGGGAGGTTGAAGCCGTCGGCGACAAAGCTCAGAGAAATCAGGTCGAATTCGCGATGCACGACCGCGTCGCTGCCGCCGCGCGACAGGCGCAGAACGGCTCTTTCCCGTCTCTCCGGCTCGATGGACGCGCCGTCCCAGATCCAGTCCTCTCCGTCGCTAGCCGCGAGAGCATCCAGATCGAGCAGTAGCTCCCATTGGGGATCCGCCTTCATGTAGGCGGCAAGGGTGGTCCGGCGCCACAGTCCGCGTGGATTACCGTCATCTCGCCAGTAATTGTAGAGGTACTGACTACGGCGCGCGATCAGGGGAAGATTGTCGCGATTGTCGAAAATGGCTGTCAGAGCCGCGCGGTCGCGCTCGAACTGCGTTCCACCGAAGTGCTTCAGAGTCCTTGCCGATTGGCCGGCGGCCCAGGCAAGTGCCCGCTCGCCCTCTACATCTTCAAGCCAGACATAGGGATCGTCGTCGGGAGCATCAAGCGTTGGACGGACATCAAATGCGTTCATGTCCGGACAGCCTTCAGAAAGAAGGGATAGAGGCTTCCGTCGGCTCGGGAACGCTCAGTGTCGGTAGCGGCGCCCACATGTTCGAAAAGCGTGATCATTGATGAGTTCTTCCAGTCGGTGCGGCATCGCAGTGCTTTTGCGCATAGGGCCGCAACCTTCGTGCCAACTGGGAAAATCGTTTCGGAACAATGCGATCGCTCTGGAAGCGTTGTGTCACATGTCCGACATCGTCGAGAATCCGACAACGAGTGCTCCTCCTAATCACCGGATCAACCTCCGGCGCCAGTCGTGGACACTGTGCAGAACTCGAGAAGTGAAGCTCATTGGAGTGAACCTGGTTGACGCCCAACATCTTCGCTCTGGAGCGCTTCACGCACACGGATTCATGGCAGACACCATGATGCGATCGATGCTGTTAGAGACCAAGCTGGCTGCGCCTGTGAGTTTCAGCCGCCAGCTGGAAGCAGCGGAGTTCTGAGGAGAAGGGTGGGGGGCCCAAGCCCTGCCGCAATCTTGGCCTGCACCGTCCCCTTGATTGTTGTGGGTCAACGTCTGCCTGCCCGCTGAATTTGGCACGCCTTACACCTACGTCACGACCAAGACCTTCCTGTTGCACTTCGGCCTCGACACACTGCGGGATTTGCCCGATTTCGAGGCGATTGAGGTTGCCGCGCTGCTCAGCAAGGAGAAGCTGCTGGCGGGCGATACTCCCATCGGGCTGGTGAGTGGTGGAGGAGGTGAGGAGCGACACTCCAAGGCCAGGACGGGCTAGCGCAGCAGATACATGGAAGTAATCGCTTGATATGAGCGGTTGAGAGTCGAATCAGGGAACTATGCGATCACTATCGATAAGAGGTGGCAATATCGATCGTGATTGTATCGGGCCACTCTACGGCGAAGGAGGCGGCAACTTGTGTCTCCGACCCGAAACGATTACCTTGCGGCCATTATGAGCAAGCATTTGGCATCCGTCTTGACGACGTGAACGCGCCCTGCAGCGTACAGCTGGACGACGCGGCGCTGGCCGATTGCTTTGCGGATCTCGATTTGGCCAAGCAGCATCCCGCTCATGTCAGCGCCTTTCTCGGCGAGGTCCCTCTCGCCCAGCAAGTCGAGTTCGCAACCGCGCACCACATTCGCGGTCGACGAGATGAAGGCTTTTGCCGCCAAGTTCTCTGCCTGGTCCGGCGAAAGCTATCCGCTCGCCGCATAATGGCTGGACATGATAGCCGACGCCCGTCCCGAATGGCGGCGGCTTTTTCGTATTATATCGACCTGATCGACAAGATGCGGCGGAACAGGGGTCCACGTGCGATGCGGCCAAAGCGGATCCAGCTCTCGAGCGCGACTACGGGGTAGGTGTGGTCGCTGGAGCCGCGGCCGACCTCGACCTCGCGCCAGCCGGTCTTGCCGCGCAGGGTGACCAGCAGCCCTTGCCGTCAAAAATCTCGATCCAGCTGGCGCCATCGCTGTTGTCGTCGCGCATGACGTCGAGACCGACGATCTCGGAGCGCCGCAGGCCGCCGCCACAGCCCAGGAGCAAAATAGCGCGGTCGCGCAGGCCCTGAGGTCGTGGCCGAGCGTGGCGATCATCGCCAGCAGATCGTCGCCAGGACCGCCTCTTTCTGCCGCGGTGGCTTTGCGTGCTTGCGGCGAATGCCGGCAAGAACCTTATAGATATGCCGCTCCGCGCGGTCCAACGGCCGGCCGCGCTGGGTAAAGTTCCAGGCGAGGCCGGAAAGCCGCCGCTCGATGGTCGCAAACTAAAGGGCAGGGGCGCCACGCTTCGGATCGCCGGCGGCGGTGCCCGAGGCACAGGCGCTGATATTGAGCCTGATCACCTTCGAGCCCGGAGGCAGGGGATCGAAGCCAGCGCGCCGGCACCAGGAGGAAAAATGCCGCCAATCCTTGGGGTAGGCGTCGCGCGTGTTCTCCGAGGTGGCGTTGTAGCCCCTCGCGGTCTCGACCAGTTCCTGGACATGCGCCGGGACTCTTTGAGCCGGGTCTCCATCTCCTTGTAGAGCTTGTCAAGCTCGCCATCGACTGGCTTCAGGTCGTCGATTGAACATTGCGTCATCATAGGCTTTGTGCCTTGTTGTAGCAGGCATCGTCCGTTCGCGCGGCGGACACAGACATCACCGTCGCTGAGCCGAGAACGACGGTAAAAGAAAATGCACTCACTGACTTCATAACCAATCTCTTTTGCGGGTGATTTAGAAACGGACGCCGAGCTTGGCGCTGAACCCGTGTGTCTGGGCATCCGAGGCGATCTGTCCCTGATAGGCGATGCCGAACGTCGCGTTCTCGGTGATGTTTACGTCAAGCCCAGCTTCGAGCAGAGCTGCGTTCTTTGCGATCGGCACGCCCTTGATGGCGAAGGAGGAACCGCCAGCAAAGGCAAGAGCGGTATCCGGCCTGACGTCGCCGAAGGCGTGGCGCCAGCCAAGACCGCCGCGCGCGGTAGCAGTCACGGTGCCGAGGGTCAGTACCGTCGACGCACGCAGACCTAGCGTGGTAAACGCCGTGTCGCTCGAGCGATCCCCGCTCGACAAGGCGGCTGCGCCGCCATTCTCGGTGAAGCCATCGGCGTCAAAATTCACATAAGCGAGATTAGCGTAGGGCTCGAAGGAAGCCGAAGCCGTATTGATACGGTAGCCGAGCTCGCCAAAGGCCTGGAACGTGCCGGCGTCGTAATCGGCCGAAAGGCTGTCGGCGAAGCCTGGAAAGACCACGGACCTGCCGGTCTCGATGCTGTGCCAGGTATAGGCAAGGCCGGAACGAAAACCGAGATTGCCGTTCTGCGTGCCGGCAAAAAGACCGAGATGGTAATTCTCGCTCGAGCCCGACGACGCGCGATCGTCCGCCTCCAAGGAGGTATGGCTGTAGCCGCTGATGAGGCCGAGCCGCCAGCTTTCGCCGACAGCCGCGTCACCGCCAGCCAGAAAGCCGCCTGTCGAGTGATCGAGACCGGCGGCATTGCCGTCGCTGTCGAGATGACCCCAGGCGCCGAAGCCACGGCCCCATACGGCGAAATTCTCACTCGTTGCCGGGGCCAGTTCCAGACCACCCAGCCCATAAGTCATCACCGGAACGCTGGAGGCACCGACGCCGTCGAACGCCGCACGGATCCGTTCGCTCGCGGCATCGCGTACAGAATGACTGTCCTCGATGAGGCCGCTATGAATGGAAGCATGAACCTCGCCTGATAGCATATCGAAAGCGTTGCGGGCTTCCGGCGCCGTCAGGAACAGGATGTTGTCCTGGATCGGATTACCGCTTCCAAGCGCCTGAGCCGCTGCGGCGACCGAGCGTTGATTGAAGGTGCTGGCTACATCGGCAAACGCCGTCGATGTGCGGCTGATATCGAGATAGACATTGTTGGCATCGTAGACGAGCTGGAAATCGACGAAGGGCGTCGCGTCTGTCGCCAGAGCCCCCGTCAGCCCGCCATAGGTGCCGCTTACGCCGCCTGCTGCGGAGAGCAGAGTATATCGGGCATCGACCGATAGCGTTCCCTGCCGCAGCAGCTCGATCTGCGCGCCGCTGTCGATCGCCGCTGCTCCGCCAACATCGATGAGATCGGACGACCTTGCGAGGTCGACCTGATAGATCGATCCGGACTGCTGCGCGAAATCGCCCGTGACAGTCAGTGTGGTGACGATCCTGCTCGGATCGGTCGCACTGCCAGGAGCGACCGTGCCGCCCTCGGAAATGGTGACCGCACCGTAGGTGCCGCCGCCTGCGACGACACCGCCGCTGTTTGCGATAGCCGTGCCCCCGATCTGCCCGTCATTCCCGAGAAAGCCGGACGTGGTCGCATCATGGGAAAGCACACCTGTATCGGCAAGCAGCAATCCCGCGCCGGAACCGACCGTCGTCATGCCGGAAAAATTGTTCTTTCCGCTCAGCGTTTGCACGCCACCGGCAACGAATAGTTTGCCGCCCATATTATTGTTATCAACGTCGAGGTCGTTGATGCTGCCGGCGAACGTGTCGTTCGAATCCGTTAGCACCAGGGTACGCTTGCCCAGTTCGACCGTTCCGCTGCCACTCAGGCTACGAATACGGGCATCGTTGTAGGCGTCGGAGATTCCCCAATAGTCGCTGCCATTTCCATGTTCGGAGATATCGAACGTGCCGTCTGCAACGACTTTCGCTGACCGTTGGATGTTGCCGAGCCCCGCAAGCGAGAGATAGGCATCCTGAGCAATATTCGTCTCGCCGGTGTAGGTGTTGACATTCGTCATCCGGACCACCGTCTTTGTATCAAGCGTCAGCGATCCGGAGCCGGAGACGACACCCGCTATGCCGAACCCGCCCTCATTCCCCATGCTCGTCGTGATCCTGCTCAGACCGGTCCCTTCGGGTGCGGATGAATCGGTAGAGAAGTTGCTGGCAGTGACGAAATGTGACGTATAAGCGGTATACTTCTTCTCCAGATCGAAAATGACCGATCTGTTTTTGAAGAAGTCAAGACCGGCAACAAAACTGGTCTGGTCATTGGGTTGTTCCGTCGTGCCGCTGGTGTAGGTGAAGTCGATATTGTCCAGCCTTACCGGATCGCCATCCGTTCCTGCGATTGTAACGCTCGGGATGTTGCCCGATGCGCTTACGATCTCGCGTTGCTCATTTCTCCGAACATTTTTAAGTTTGACGCCCGCATCCTGAAATTGCTTCAGCATCGCATCACTGATCTCCAGACTGCCACCGCCCGGTGTGCCGGTGTCGAGCAATACCGCGGTCTTGTTGGGGTCGGTGATTGGTGGGGCTCCATCCTTAACCGTGTACTGCAGATTGTAGCTGCCTTCGTATTCGGTCGAGGCATTGGCGCCAGAGCCAGGAAAATTCTGATAAGAATCCTGATCTTTTTCCTCGGGTTCTCCCCATGGCATGGCATTAGTATATTGGGCCCGGAGGCTTGGATTGAGGTTGACAATCGTGCAGGGGGAACAGCCAGGCGTTTGGTCGCTCTCGGAATCCGGATTCACATTGGCGGAGACCACGTAGCCAGACCTGGTGACACTGCCCATCATGCCCCAGACACTTGTCTTGCCAAGAAAATCGCCGGCCCCGAATGTACCTGCGAAATCGCCGCCTTCGTCTGCCATCTTGCCAGCGGTCATTTTCGCCCGCTGCTCCTTATCGGCGTGATAAGGTTCTTGGAGATCCTGACCATACATATCTTTAAGTCCATCCGTCACGGATCCCGGCGTGCACTTAAGATTGTTGTCCTTGCAATACGCATGGGTATAGACAAAATCGAGAATGCGAGCAGCCCGGTATTTCTTATCGCTTACAGACGGCCCGTCGATTGTTATCTTTTGATCTGGATCGACATATGTAAATTTATCAATTTCCACGTTCTGAAGCTTATTACCATACGTTCCGTCCCCGTACGTATATACGTAAGGCGTGTCGGCAATCGGGCGGACCCCGGTCACCTCTGACCCGATCTGCGTGTTGAGCTGGTCCGAGCCCGTGTCGAATACGTATCGCTGCGCGTTGCCATTGTTGATCTTGGCCCAGATGCCCAGGCGGTCATGGCCTTCCCCGACATACTCCAGCGGGATCGAAATCGGGTCGTCGGCCAACGCTTCTCCAGTTGGAAATGCTACCAGACCCACCCCGAGAGACACAGCCGGCAGGAATACCGTCGTCATCGCGGTGGTTGCCGCCAGAAAGTTCTTTGTCCTGAAACAAGCCTGCATACCTGGTCCTCGAAAAAGTCTCGCAAACTGATTGTTCATTGGAACGGCCTCCTGAATTGTTTAACGAGACCCTTTATGGCGGCCCTGGCTGACAACAGCCTGAAAGCTGCAAGCGGCCTGCGAGAATGGGGCGATCCTGAATGACGACAGGTGCTGTCAACAATGGATGAGTGCTCGGCCTGAAAGCTGAGCACGCTTTATGCTCAGGCTGCTGACAAGGCCAAAGCAGCGTAAGTGCGGAGTGAAATCCAAGGTCCACATGGGTCGTCGCGCTTCCCGTGCGCCTGGGAAGGCGCCGGCCCGGCCAAGCTTTCCCAGATCGTCCGGATGGCGCACAAGATACCGGTTCAGGTCGATCGAGATGGAGGCCGAGGCGTATGCCAAGGCGGTCGACTGCCTGACGAAAGATCAGAATGCGTCGCTGGCGCTCTACGATTTCCGCCGGCAGCGAGCTCAGCTCCTGCCGGGCATCCGTGTTTACTGGCGACGAGACACAAGATGTGCCCAAATTGCCACCAGACCGTCACCTGCGATGAGTTTCGGCAACTGATTTTGTCCTTTCAATCGTCGCCACTTCCTGGCCGCGGCCAACATGGGCCACTCGAAGGCAGCAGACTGGCGGCTATATGGACGGGCTGTGAGCCCGCACCGGAGACATTGGCGAAATCTACGATCTCTATAGCAACGTCAAGGAGAAGCGCGAGGTGTTGCAGATGTGGTCAAATCACATCGAATGGCTGATCAAGCAGGCTGCGGATGACGCTCTGGCGGCGTAGCTGCTGGCATGGGCGGAAGATGC
>NZ_RZSV01000130.1:0-15960 GCF_004023205.1 Mesorhizobium sp. M1A.F.Ca.IN.020.03.2.1
GCTGAACGACAACGTGATTCTCACCGGCAATGTCGATACACCGCTCGACGCCAAGCGCGCCGTCGACCTGGCCACCATCTTCGTCTCGGGCGGTGAAGCGACGACCGGCCAATATTCGCAGACGGCCGCCGGCGGGTCCGCCAATGGCGGCGTCGACATCAACAATCCCGACCAGGAGCGCCGGGTCTCCAAGATCGTCAATCTGCTGCAGATCATCGGCGACGATCAGGTGACGCTGAAGGTCACGGTGGCCGAAGTCAGCCGCTCGGTGATGAAGCAGCTCGGCGTCAACATGATGGCCAGCGGCGGCAGCAACGGCATCTCCTGGGGCGCGCTCAGCGACCCTTACACTGGTCTCGGTAAGCCGCTGTCGAACGCGGGCCTAGGTATCAGTGCGTCCGGGCTGCAGTCCTATATCAACGCAATGGAGCAGTCGGGGGTCATGAAGACCTTGGCCGAGCCGACCTTGACCGCCGTGTCGGGGGAGAAGGCGACCTTCAAGGTCGGCGGCGAATACAACATGGTGACCAATGTTTCCGCCAACGTCTCCAACGACAACCAGACCGGCCTGAAGACCTATCAGATCGAGAAGATCGAATACGGCATCGGATTGGAGTTTCAGCCGGTGGTGCTGTCACCCGGCCGCATCAGCCTGAAGGTGAGAACGTCGGTTTCCGAACCGACAACCGAGGGCTCCGTGTCGGCATCCACGGATAACAGCAGCATCGGCATGAACGCTTTGTCGCTCCGCAAACGCCTGGCCGATACGACGGTGGAACTGCCTTCCGGCGGCTCGATGATGATCGCAGGCCTCGTGCGCGACGACGTCAGGCAGGCCGTCGTTGGATTGCCCGGACTGACCAAGATTCCGGTGCTCGGCGCGCTCTTCCGCAGCCGCGACTTCGTGCGCAACGAGAGCGAGCTCGTGATCATCATCACGCCCTATCTGGCGCGGCCCGTGGCGCGCAACGAATTGGCCAAGCCCGACGATAATTTCAATGCGCCGAGCGACGGCGCTGGCATGTTCCTCGGTCGCGTCAATCGCGTCTACGGCACCATGCAGACCGATAGGCCACCTGGCCGTTACCACGGCGTTGTCGGCTTCATCTACAAGTGAGCGGGAAAGCGGACATGTCCAACTCAACATTGAAGGCCATGACGATCGCAGCGGCACAATCGGGCCGCGGACGGTTCCGCGGGTCGGCTCCGGTCCTGGCGATCGCCCTTGCGGCGTCGCTCGCCGGATGCGCCAACTTCCATCGCGATAGTGTGACAGTGGGCTCCATTCCGGACGACTACCGCACCAATCATCCGATCGTTATCGCCGAGAAGAACCAGAAGATCGACCTCCCGGTCGGCGCCGGTGATCGCGGCATGACGGCTTCGCAGCGCGACACTCTGCTCGGCTTCCTCGACGGCTACGACAGGAGCGCCGCGCCGGCGCTGACGATCGCGGCCCCGGTGGGTTCCGCGAACCAGGCCGCCGCCCAAGCCGCGAGCCGCGATTTCGCCAGACTTGCGATGGCCGCAGGCGTCAAGCGCAACAATATCATCATGACCTCCTATCAGTCGGCCGTGCCCGAGGCTTCGGCGCCGGTCCGCGTGGCCTTCGTGGCGGTGAGGGCACAGACCGACAAATGCGGGCGTTGGCCCGAGGATCTGACCGAGACTTCCGAGAACAAGCACTACGCCGATTTCGGGTGCTCCTATCAGAACAACCTCGCCGCCCAGATGGCCAATCCCAACGATCTGCTCGGGCCACGCAAGCAGTCCGACATCGATGCCGAAAATCGCGGCGCGGTGATCGACGTCTATCGGGCGAGAGGCATTTCGGATGAGTTCCTCGGCAATTCGGAAGTGACTTACTGAGCCCGCGGCGGATCACGGAAAGAGCATGACGATGAGCAATCTTGCCTACGACACGCCTGCCGATACCGGCGATCTTTCGCAACAGGACATCGCCGCCATGCAGGCGCTGCGCCCGGTGCCGCGCATCTCGATCCAGGCTTTCTGCGAGACCGAAGGCGTCGCAAATCCGATCGGGCGCGCCGGCGAGGATCGTCGCATGGCCAAGGCCCATCTCAAGGTCCATATGGGCGGCATCGCCACCGCGATCGAATTCTACCAGTCGGCGCCGACGCCAAACCTGATCCTGCTGGAATCGCGCAGCGAGCCGAAACAGCTGCTGGAGCAGCTCGCTCAGCTCGCCGAATACTGTGATCCGACCTCGAAGGTCGTGGTCATCGGCCATTACAACGATGTCGGCCTCTACCGAGAGCTTATCCGTTCGGGCATTTCCGAATATGTCATCGCGCCGGTCTCGATGACCGATATCGTCAGCGTCGTCTCGTCGATCTTCGTCGATCCCGAGTCCGATCCGATCGGCCGCTCCATCGCCTTCATCGGCGCCAAGGGCGGCGTCGGCTCCTCGACGATCGCCCACAACGTCGCCTGGGCGATGTCGTCCTTGTTCAAGTCCGAAGTCGTCGTCGCCGATCTCGATCTCGCCTTCGGCACCGCCAATATCAACTTCGACCGGGACCCCGCGCAGGGCATCGCCGAGGCGGTGTTTTCGCCCGAGCGCGTCGATGAGGTCTATCTCGACCGGCTGCTCGCGCAATGCGCCGAGCATTTGTCGCTGCTGGCGGCACCGTCCACGCTCGAGCGCGTCTATGATTTCGATCCGGACGCCTTCTCCCAGGTCATCGAAACGGCGCAGCGCAGCGCGCCCTTGCTCGTGCTCGACGTCCCTCACGTCTGGAGCGGTTGGACCAAGAGCACGCTGATCAAGGCCGACGAGATCGTCATCACGGCCACGCCAGAACTCGCCAATCTGCGCAACACCAAGAATATGGTCGACATGCTGAAGCGGCTGCGTCCGAACGACCCGCCGCCGAAGCTGATCATCAACCAGGCGGGCGTTCCGAAACGCCCGGAGATCGCGGCATCGGATTTTTCCGAACCGCTCGGCATCACACCCATGGCGGTGATCAATTTCGAGCCGCTGCTGTTCGGCAACGCGGCCAACAACGGCCGCATGCTCGGCGAAATGGACGCCAAGAGTCCGGTTGTCGGCACGATCAACGAAATAGCGCATGTGCTGACAGGGCGCAGCGAGATCAAGGCGAAGAAGAAGGCAAGCCTTGGAGCCATCCTCGGCAAGCTTTCACGCAGCAAGAAGTGACGCTCGCTGAGCGGCATCGGGTAGTCGATCATGTTTGGTAAAAGAGGCACAGACGACGGCAGCCGGGCAGCTCCCGAATTCCGTCCGCCAGCACCTCCTCCGGCCGCTCCCGCTCCGGCTGGGACGATCGCTGTCGATCGGCCGGCCGCGCCCGCGCCGAGCACGCCCGCCGCGTCCCCCGTTCGCCGTCCGGTGGAGGCGCCGCCGATGGCGCCCGAGCCGCCGAAAAGGGTCCAGCGCGAGCGCAGCGAAACCTACTATGACACCAAGAGCCAGGTGTTTTCCGCGCTCATCGACACGATCGATCTTTCGCAGCTCGCCAAGCTCGATCCGGAAAGCGCGCGCGAGGAAATCCGCGACATCGTCAACGACATCATCGCGATCAAGAATTTCGCGATGTCGATCTCCGAGCAGGAAGAGCTGCTCGAGGATATCTGCAACGACGTGCTCGGCTATGGGCCGCTGGAGCCGCTGCTCGCGCGCGACGACATCGCCGACATCATGGTCAACGGTTCAAAGAACGTCTACATCGAAGTCAACGGCAAGGTCGAACCGACCAGCATTCGCTTCCGCGACAACCAGCAACTGCTCAACATCTGCCAGCGCATCGTCAGCCAGGTCGGCCGCCGCGTCGACGAATCGAGCCCGATCTGCGACGCGCGCCTTCCCGACGGCTCGCGCGTCAACGTGATCGCGCCGCCGCTGTCGCTTGATGGCACCGCGCTCACCATCCGCAAGTTCAAGAAGGACAAGCTGACGCTCGACCAGCTGGTCAAGTTCGGCGCCATCTCGCCGCAAGGCGCGGAGATCCTGAAGATCATCGGCCGCGTCCGCTGCAACGTCGTCATCTCGGGCGGTACCGGCTCGGGCAAAACGACGCTGCTCAACTGCCTGACCAACTACATCGATCGCGAGGAGCGGGTCATCACCTGCGAGGACTCGGCCGAGCTGCAGCTGCAGCAGCCGCACGTGGTGCGTCTCGAAACCAGGCCGCCCAATCTCGAAGGCGAGGGCGAGGTGACCATGCGCGATCTCGTCAAGAACTGCCTGCGCATGCGGCCCGAACGGATCATCGTCGGCGAGGTGCGCGGACCGGAAGTGTTCGACCTTCTGCAGGCGATGAACACCGGCCATGACGGCTCGATGGGAACGATCCACTCCAACAGCCCGCGCGAATGCCTGAACCGTATTGAATCGATGATCGCCATGGGCGGTTATTCACTGCCGCAGAGGACGGTGCGCGAGATCGTCGTCGGCTCGGTGGACGTGATCATCCAGGCGGCTCGTCTGCGCGACGGCTCGCGCCGCATCACCCACATCACCGAGGTGATCGGCATGGAAGGCGACGTCATCATCACCCAGGACCTCGTCCTCTACAACATCAAGGGCGAGGACGCGAGCGGCCGTCTGATCGGCGAGCATGTCTCCACCGGCATCGGCCGGCCGCATTTCTGGGATCGTGCCCGCTACTATGGCGAGGAGCAGCGCCTCGCCAACGCGCTCGAGGCCATGGAGAAACGCGCTGACTAGAGCAGTTCCAGGGAAGGTGCGTAGCGGTTTTCTGTCCGGAATTGCGTAAAAACAAATACTTAGAGTGGGTCAGCGCTTTTATAAAAAGCTGAACCGCTCTAGTGCATCTGGAGGTGTAGGGGACCCGGTCGATGTTCGGAATTGACACCACGGTTATGGCTTTCGTCGTGCTCGCGGGCCTCAGCGCCGGCGCGATAGCCTATGCCTTCCTGGTCAAGCGCATCGATAACGAGAAGCAGGCCGGCAAGCGCCTTGAAACGATCAAGACGGCCGAGACCGACCGATCGGTGGTGAAGGCTACGCGCGACCGCGCCGCGGAAGCGGTCAGACGGCGCAAGACGCTTCAGGATTCGCTCAAGCAGCTCGACGAAAAGCAGAAAACCAATGACCGCAACGTCAAGAAACCGCCGCTGAGGGCCCAGATCCGCCAGGCCGGCATGACCGTCTCCCTCGAGCGCTTCTACATCTACTCGGTGATCTGCGGCATCGTGCTTACGATCCTCGCCTTTCTTGCCGGCGCGCCGTTGCTGGTCCTGCCCGGCGCTCTCTTGGCCGGAGCCCTCGGCCTGCCGCGCTGGTTCGTCTCGTTTCGTCGCGCGCGCCGGGTGAAGGCCTTCCTGGAGGAATTCCCGAATGCCCTCGACATCATCGTGCGTGCGGTGAAGTCTGGTCTGCCGCTCAACGACGCGATCCGCCTGATCGCCAATGAATCCCCGGAGCCGGTCCGCTCCGAATTCCGCCGTATCGTCGATTCCCAGCAGATGGGTATGTCGATCCCCGATGCCACGATGCGCATGTCCGAGACCATGCCATGCACCGAGGCCGGCTTCTTCGGCATCGTCATCCAGATCCAGTCGCAGGCCGGCGGCAATCTCTCCGAAGCGCTGGGCAACCTTTCGCGCGTGCTGCGCGACCGCAAGAAGATGAAGGCCAAGGTACAGGCGCTGTCGATGGAAGCAAAGGCATCCGCCGTCATCATCGGCGCCCTGCCGTTCGTCGTCGCCTTTCTCGTCTATCTGACAAGTCCGAACTACATCATGCCGCTATTCACCACCAGCGTCGGCAATCTGATCCTCGGCTGCTCCGGCGTCTGGATGTCGATCGGCATCCTGGTGATGCGCAAGATGATGAACTTCGAAGTGTAGGGACGCGGATCCAATGACAGACCAGGTCGTCAAGACGCTAACCGATCCTTCGTTTCTTATCGCGCTCCTGGTCGGCATCGCGGTTTTTGCGACCGTCTTCACGCTCCTGCCTGCGCTTGGCGGCAATCAGCTCAAGGCGCGCATGAAAACCGTGGCGCTCGAGCGTGATGAGCTGCGCGCCAAGCAGCGTCAGCGGCTCGCCAATGAAGCCGATCGCCGCCGCAAGGGTTTGCGCGAGGAACAGTCGATCGGCATGCGCAACATCGTCGAACGGCTGGATCTCAAGCGCGCGCTTGCCGACGAAGGCACGCTGCAGAAGTTGAAAGTTGCAGGCTTCCGCGGCCAGAATCCGCTGACGCGCTTCCTGTTCTTTCGTCTGATCCTGCCCTTTGTCGGATTCGCGCTCGCGGCGATCTACCTGTTCCTTCTCGGCGGTCTGGCGCAGCAGCCTGCCTTCATCAAGCTGTTCGTCTGCATTCTTGTAGCCTATGGCGGCTTCTATGCGCCGATCCTCTACGTCAACAACCGCGCCACCAAACGCAAGCAGTCGATCCAACTGGCATGGCCGGACGCGCTCGACCTGATGCTGATCTGCGTCGAATCCGGCATGTCGGTGGAAGCAGCGCTTCGCAAGGTCGCCGACGAGATCGGTACTCAGTCCGTCGCCCTCGCCGAGGAATTCGTGCTCACCAATGCCGAGCTCTCCTATCTGCAGGACCGCAGGGTCGCTTACGAGAACCTGGCAAGCCGCACCGGTCTAGATTCGGTGAAGGCGGTGACTCAGGCCCTGGTCCAGGCGGAGCGCTACGGCACGCCGGTGGCGCATGCGCTGCGCGTGCTCGCCTCAGAAAGCCGCGACATGCGTATGAATGCGGCCGAAAAGAAGGCCGCAGCACTGCCGCCGAAGCTCACCGTGCCGATGATCCTCTTCTTCCTGCCGGTTCTGTTCGCCATCATTCTAGGGCCGGCCGGCATCCAGGTCAGCCAGCGCGGCATCTTTGGCGATCAGCACAATTCCAGCAGCCAATAGGCGAAGCCATCGAAGTCATGACAGAAGCCGCGTGGCAGGCGCCGCGCGGCTTTGCTGTCTGGCCCAGCCTTGAAGCAATTCCAGGAAAAGTGTGTAACGGTTTTCCGTCCGGAATTGCGGAAAAAACAAACAGCTAGAGCAACTCGCGGTTTCCGTAGAACGATGACCTCTGTAGGTGCCGGGCAGTCAGTTGGTCGCGACCTTCGCCTTGCCCTTGTCCTGATCCTTGAGTTGGCTCCAGGCATTCTGCTGCGCAAGCATCTGGCGCAGATAGGCGATATTGGCCTGCGCCTGCTCCGGCGAAAGCTCCTGCGAGGCGATCTTTTCGGCCTCGTCGAAACGACCCTGCAGGCCGACGACCAGCGCCAGGTTCTGCCGCACCCGGCTGTCGGCGTTGGGTTGCTGCGCGGCCGAGCGCATATAGGTCTCGGCGGTGCGCAGATCCCCCTCCAGCACATAGGACATGCCGAGATTGGAAAGGATCGAGGGTTCGTTCGGCTTGAGCTCGAGCGCCTTCCGGTAGTCCTGACGTGCCTCGTCCCGCTGCCCCATCTGGTCAAGGATGGCGGCTTCAGCCGAAACCAGGCGCCAGTCCGGATATTCCGGCGTCTGCGCGCGGCGCACCGCATCGAGCGCCTGCTCGAACTGCCCGTTGGCGGCAAGCGCCTTGCCGTAGGCGGCGAGCACGTCGCGGTCCTTGGGGTAGGCTATCGCGAGCTTGCGCATCACCGCCAGCGACTGGTCGGCGTCGCCATCCATCTGCAGCGCCGCGGCATAGTTGGTGGCGATGCGTTTGTCATTCGGGTTCCGGGCGTAGGATTCGCCGAGCCTGGTCGTGGCACTGTGCAGTTCGCTGGCCGACATCGTTTCCAGGGGCCGGTTGTCGGAGCGGGAAATGGAGCCGGTCGTGAACTTGCTGGTACTGCCGCAGCCGGCCACGCTGGCCGCCAGCACCGCCATCAATGCCGTGGTGACCAGACGCTTGCTTGTGAAGGTCAACGCTTTGATCGGCATCGGCGCCTATCTCCATTCCTGCGCGGCCATTAAGCTGGCCGTCTTCCCTCCCACAGAAATATTCTGTTAACCCTAACGGATCGTTAAGAAGCCGACTCGCCGTGCCGGCCGGAGACCATCGAATGCCTGTCGAACTTATTGACCAGAAACCGGAAGCAGCCTTGCCAGTCTACCTGGTGGGAAAGGATGGCCTCGACGGCACTGGCCTTTCCCCTTCCGTCATCGCTTGGGCACGGGCCAACGGCTTTTCCGGCGAGGCGGGCCGCACGCTCGTTCTGCCGGCCGAAGGTGGCGGTCTCGCCGGCGCGCTGTTCGGCACCGGCGACGGCGAGAGCCAGCTTGCCGTGGGCGCCCTGGCGCGGGCGCTGCCCGAGGGTGAATGGCATTTCGCTCAGGATCTGCCAGCGCCCGATCTTGCGGCGCTGGCCGTCGTCCTCGGCGGCTACGCCTTCACCCGCTACGGCAAGAAACCCGGCAGGGCGTTGCGCTTCGCGCTGCCGTCGGGCGCCGACGGCGCGCATGTGCGCCGCACCGCCGAGGCTATTTTCCTGACGCGCGATCTCGTCAACACGCCGACGAGCGACATGGGGCCGGATGAGTTCGAGGAGGCTGTCCGGGCATTGGCAGCCGGGCACGGCGCCGACGTCTCCGTCGTCAAGGGTGACGATCTCCTGGCGCGGAATTTTCCGATGATCCATGCCGTCGGCCGCGCCTCGGCCGGCGCGCCGAGGCTGATTGACATGACCTGGGGCCCGAGCGACGCGCCGAAGGTGACGCTGGTCGGCAAGGGCGTCTGCTTCGACACCGGCGGCCTCGACATCAAGCCGTCGTCGGGCATGCTGCTGATGAAGAAGGACATGGGCGGCGCCGCCAACGTGCTGGGTCTCGCCTCGATGATCATGGCGGCGAAACGGAATGTGCGGCTGCGCGTGCTGATCCCTGCGGTCGAGAATTCGATCGCCGGCAATGCCTTCCGGCCTGGCGACGTGCTGAGGAGTCGCAAGGGGATAACGGTGGAGATCGGCAACACCGATGCTGAAGGCCGGCTAGTGCTGGCCGACGCTCTGGCGCTTGCCGACGAGGAAAGGCCGGCCCTGCTGTTCGACATGGCGACCTTGACCGGAGCGGCCCGTGTTGCGCTCGGCCCCGATCTGCCGCCCTTCTACACCGGCGACGAGGCACTGGCGTCCGACCTGGCTGCGGCTTCGGTTGCTGTCGAGGATCCGCTGTGGCGCATGCCGCTGTGGCGTCCCTATGACGCGAAGCTTTCCTCGAAGATCGCCGACGTCAACAATGTCACGACGGACGGCTTCGCCGGATCGATCACGGCGGCGCTCTTCCTCAAGCGCTTTGTCGAGAAGACCCCCGGCTGGGCGCATCTCGACATCTTCGCCTGGAACCCGAGTGATCGCCCATACGGCTTGACGGGGGGTGAAGCGCAAGGCATTCGCGCGCTGGAACGAGTGATCTCGAAGCGCTTCTGGTGAGTGTGACGAGAAAACTGGAAAAGCCGTCGCGGACTGAAACGGAAGCGAAACAATTTCCCGTCATGCTTGGCGGATGTCGATCTCGATGCGCCCGAGCCAGGCCTTGCGACTGTGGCAGCAGGTATTGCTGTCGCAGGTGCGCGACGACGCGCCCGACCTCACCATGCGCCAGACCGCGATCCTGCTCACCATCTACCTCGATCCGCCGCCGCATACGGTGCGCGGGCTGGCCGCGAGGCTCAACGTCACCAAGCCGGTCATTACCCGCGCGCTCGACACGATGGGCGCGCTGAAGCTGGTCTCGCGCCACCGCGACGAGCTCGACAAGCGCAACGTGCTGATCCGGCGCACGGTGGAGGGCGCGCTCTTTGTCGAGCGCTTCGGTGATGGTATCGTCGCAAAGGCGCATGAGCTGCCCATCTGACCGACAACTCGTCTGTCTGACCGATAAACCCATTTGACTGGACTACCGATTTGACCGCCAGGGATGCCCGCCTTCACGCCTTTCGTTCCGATCTCGCCGATGCCAGGCTGAAGGGGCAAGTCGCCGCCGACCGCTTTGTCGCCGGCCGCCCGGCGCGGATCACCGCCGCCGTCGCCGACCTGCGCAAGGCTCCGCGCCCCGATGCCGGCATCAACACGCAGGCGCTGTTCGGCGAGGACGTGCTGGTCTTCGAGGTTGCGGAAGGCTGGGCCTGGGTGCAGGCCGAGCGCGACGGCTATGTCGGCTATGCCGCCGACAATGTACTCGGCGCACGTGAGCATGCGCCCACCCACATCGTCTCCGTGCCGCGCACCTTCCTCTATCCCGGACCGGACCTGCGCTTCCCGATCGGCGGGCAACTGTCGATAGGCTCCGCGGTGACGGTGACGGGTTCCGCCGAAACGCGCGGCACGCACTACGCGCTGCTGCCATCCGGCCAGGCCGTCATTGCCCGCCATCTGCGGCCGCTTACCGAGGTTGCAGACGACTTTGTGACGGTCGCCGAAAGCTTCCTCGGCACGCCATACCTCTGGGGCGGCGTCTCCGGCTTCGGCATCGACTGCTCCGGCCTCGTGCAACTGTCGATGCGCATGGCCGGCAAGGATGTGCTGCGCGACTCCGACATGCAGGCGGCATCGATCGGAACGCCGCTCGAGCCATGCCCTGAGTATTCCGGGCTGCAGCGCGGCGACCTCGTCTTCTGGAAGGGCCACGTCGCGATCATGACCGACGCGAAGGACATGATCCACGCCAATGGCCACACGATGCTGGTCTCGCGCGAAGGGCTGAAGGATGCCGTCGAGCGGATCGGCTATCTCTATGGCGGCCCGACCGGGTTCCGCAGGCCTTAGCGCCGCCCTAACCTCTCCCCATGGGAGAGAAGTGGGATTGCCCCGATTTGCTCTTCGCAAGTCGGCTGGCAATCTGGATGAGGGGTAAGTAGCGCCAAGCTGGATCACCCTCATTAGTCTCGGCGCTGCGCGCCGGGCCACCTTCTCCCACACGGGGAGAGGGGAAGAATGATCCCCTTTTGTTCCGATTTTCCTTGGCGATCGCTTGCCAGCGCGCTACCTCTTTGCGCGTGACAGAGCAGCCGCGCCTCGCCGAACAGAATGTCGCCGTCCTTCTCCCCGAGCCGTTCGTAAAATGGTTCGCTGCAAAAGGCTGGTCGCCGCGCGCCCACCAGCTCGAACTGCTGGCGAAGGCTCAAGCCGGCCAATCGGCGCTGCTGATCGCGCCGACCGGCGCCGGCAAGACCCTGGCCGGATTCCTGCCCTCGCTTACCGAGCTCGCCAGGCGTCCGCGCCGCAAGCCCGGTGGGGCGCATCGTGGCATCCACACGCTCTACATCTCGCCGCTCAAGGCGCTGGCCGTCGACATCGAGCGCAATCTCGGCAAGCCGGTCGAGGAGATCGGACTGCCGGTCACCATCGAAACCCGCACCGGCGACACGCCCTCGCACAAGCGCCAGCGGCAAAAGCTCGCACCGCCCGACATCCTGCTCACCACCCCCGAACAGCTCGCGCTTCTGATTGCCTCGGCCGACGCCAGGCGCTTCTTCGAGGATTTGCGTTATGTCGTCCTCGACGAATTGCATTCGCTCGTCACCTCGAAGCGCGGGCATCTTTTGGCGCTAGGCCTGGCGCGGCTGCGCACCTTCGTCCCTGAGCTGCAGACCATCGGCCTGTCGGCTACGGTCGCCGAGCCGGATGAGTTGCGGCGCTGGCTGGTCAGCCAGGCTTCCCCTGAGGCCATGTCCGAGTTAATCGTCGTGACAGGCGGCGCCAAGCCCGACATCTCCATTCTCGATTCCGAAGAGCGGGTGCCATGGGCTGGACATTCCGCCCGCTACGCCACTCCGGAGATCTATCGCGAGGTCAAGCGGCACAAGACGACGCTGCTCTTTGTCAACACGCGCAGCCAGGCCGAGCTGCTGTTTCAGGAGCTGTGGCGCGTCAACGACGACACGTTGCCGATCGCCTTGCATCACGGCTCGCTCGACGTCGCCCAGCGGCGGCGGGTCGAGAAGGCGATGGGCGAAAACGCCTTGCGCGCTATCGTCGCCACCTCGACATTGGACCTGGGCATCGACTGGGGCGATGTCGATCTGGTCGTGCATGTCGGCGCGCCGAAGGGGGCCAGCCGCCTCGCGCAGCGCATCGGCCGCGCCAACCACCGCATGGATGAGCCATCGAAGGCGATCCTGATCCCGGCCAACCGGTTTGAGGTGCTTGAATGCCGTGCCGCGCTCGACGCCAACTATCTCGGCGCGCAGGACACGCCGCCTTTGGTCAATGGCGGGCTCGACGTGCTGGCGCAGCATGTGCTCGGCTGCGCCTGCGGTGCCCCGTTCCACGCCGACGCGCTGTTTGACGAGGTGAGATCGGCTGCGCCCTATGTCAGCCTAGACCGCCCGACATTCGACCGGGTCATCGACTTCGTCGCCACCGGCGGATACGCGCTGAGAAACTACGAGCGCTACGCCCGTATCCGGCAAACCAAGGAAGGCTTGTGGCGAGTATCCAATCCCCGCGTGGCGCAACAGTACCGGCTCAATGTCGGGACCATCATCGAAGTGCCGGCCCTCAACGTTCGTTACGTCCAGGCTGGAAGCAAGGGCGCGGCCTCGCGCGGCGGCAGAGTCTTGGGAAAGATCGAGGAAGCGTTTCTCGAGACCTTGACCTATGGCGACACTTTCATGTTCGCCGGAAGGGTTCTGCGCTTCGAGGGTATCCGCGACAATGAGTGCTTCGTGTCGAATGCTCCCGGAAGCGAAGCAAAGGTGCCCTACTATGGCGGCGGCAAATTCCCGCTTTCGACCTATCTCGCCGAGCAGGTGCGCGCCATGCTCGACGATCCGCAGCGCTGGAAGAAGCTGCCCGAGCAGGTGGCCGATTGGCTGCGGTTTCAGGCCGATAAATCCGTCCTGCCGAAACGGGACGATCTGCTGATCGAGACCTTTCCACGCGGAAACCGGCACTATCTCGTAGCCTATCCATTCGAAGGCAGGCTCGCGCATCAGACGCTGGGCATGCTGCTGACGCGCCGCCTGGATCGAGCGGGCGCCAAACCGGTCGGGTTTGTTGCCACCGACTATGCGTTGGCTATTTGGTCGCTGGCCGACATGGGCTGGATGTTCAAAAACAAAAAACCATCGCTGGCTGCGCTCTTCGATCAGGACATGCTCGGGGACGATCTCGAGGCATGGTTTGCCGACAGTTGGCTGCTCAAGCGCACCTTCCGCAACTGCGCGCTGATTTCCGGACTGATCGAGAAACGTCATCCCGGCAAGGAGAAAAGCGGCCGCCAGGTCACCGTCTCGACAGACCTGATTTATGATGTGCTGCGCAGCCACGAGCCCGACCACATCCTGCTCCAGGCGACGCGTGCCGATGCAGCGACCGGATTGCTCGATGTCAGCAGACTTGCCGAGATGCTCTCGCGCATCCTCGGTCGAATCGTGCATAAGGACCTGGAACAGATATCGCCGCTAGCCGTGCCAATCATGCTCGAAATCGGCAAGATGCCGGTGCATGGCGAGGCGGATGAAACGCTGTTGATGGATGCCGCCACCCTCGTTGAAGAGGCCATGGGGCCGGAGATGGCCGACTGAGAGAAGGCAAGAGGGGATGAATTTTTCGCTGTCGCGCGCAACGCTGATCGCCGAGGCCGACTTTGTCGGCATCGCCGGCGAACGCGCGGTTTGCGACCGGCGCGGCGTGCTCTATTTCCCCGATCTGCGGCTGCTTGCGGTCTCCGACCTGCATCTCGAAAAGGGCTCGTCCTTCGCCAGGCGCGGCGCGCTGATCCCGCCTTATGACACAGGTGCGACCTTGCTGCGCCTGCAGGCCGTGATCGCCGACTACGGTCCGCGGATCGTCGTCAGCCTTGGCGACTCCTTCCACGACGGCGGCGGCGCCGAGCGCATGCATCTAAGCTTCCGCGAGCGGCTGGAGGCGATGATGGCCGGCCGCGACTGGTTCTGGGTTGCCGGCAACCATGATCCGGATGCTCCCGCCGACCTGCCTGGCGAGACGGTGAGGGAACTCGCGATCGGTTCGCTTGTCTTCCGCCATGAACCATCCAAGCTGCGGGTGGAAGGCGAGATCGCCGGCCATCTGCATCCCTGCGCCCGCATCGTCCAGCGCGGCCGCTCGGTCAGGCGGCGCTGCTTCGCCGGTGACGGTGGCCGCATGATCATGCCGGCCTTCGGCGCCTATACCGGCTCGCTCAACGTGCTCGACCGCGCCTATGCCGGACTGTTCCGCCTGGAAACGCTTGTTGCCTACATGCTGGGTGCGGAGCGCATCTTTGCCATTTCCGGCTCGATGCTGCGGCCGGGCTGAAGCGGCTTCATCTGCCGTAATAGAGCGTGACGGTGTGCTTTGCCTCGGCGAAGAACAGCCAGCGTTCGACCAGCATGCCCGCGAATTGCATAAGCGCTGCAAGCAGTGATGCGGCTGCTGCGAAAGGCCATGGCAGGGCGAAGGCGATCACGAGCAAGATGGCCGGCACGGCGAAGGCCAGCACCTGCGTCATTCGCCTCAGCTTCGCGCTATGTTTGCGCGCAATGCGAAAGCCCATCTCCTTGAGCAGGTAATTTTCTTCGGTGTGCGGCCATTCGATGGACCGCACCGTGCCGCCGGCTAGGCCGGTCGCCGTGTTGGCCGTGGTCGGGATTTCCAGCCTGTCGTTGTAACGCCAGGTCGCAAGCTTCCAGCCCCACCCGGCGAGCGTGGCAAGCAGCGCGCCGGCCAGAACCAAGGTTGATCCGGCCCCGAAGCTTCGCAGCAGGCCGTTGAGCAGCACGCCACCCGTCATTGCCGAGAAGATAAGATAAGCCGGCAAAGTATAGCGGCTGTGCCACTGCGCGATCGGTTTCAGCGAGGCATAGATCATTCCGGTCGTGCAGACTGTCACGACGGCGCCGGCGGCAGCCATCAGGCCAACGATGGCGACCCAACCGCCGCTTTTGCCCATCAGCGCCCAGCCAATGCCGAACAGCCCGGCCGGGATGAAGGTCGCCACCGCGGCGATCCCTTCGCGCGACAGCCAGGAGCTTCGCCATTGCGAGAAGGCGCGCCAGGCGCGTTCAGGTCGGCCGAGATGGCCGGTCGAGGAGAACAGGCCGGCCGCGATCAAGCCAAGCGAAAGCGCCATGCCGAGGAGTCCGAGCCAGAACTCGGGCGCGATCAATCCCAGCCCGCCAAGGACGCCGAGCAGCGCCAGCAGGCCGTAGCCGGCCCCGGTGGCGGTGGTGAAGAAGACGACGGAATAGGCGGGATGCATGGCTGCGCGAATTCAGTTCGAAAGCATGCGGTCGATCCAGCCGAAGAAGCCTCCGTCGGTCCGGATCGGTTCCAGCGCCGGCGCGTCCACCTTCGCCGCGCGCTCGGTGCGGGCACGCGGGGGCAGGTATTTGTTGGTCGGCTTGTAGCCAAGCTCGGGCATCAATTCGACGCCGCCACGCTCTTCTACCAGGTGCGAGATTGCCGAGGCGGGATCGCCCAGATCGCCGAAATGCCGGGCGCTGGTCGGGCAGGCGGCGACACAGGCCGGCACGCGGTCCTCTGTCGCCAGATTGTCGTTGTAGATGCGGTCCACACAAAGCGTGCATTTCTTCATCACGCCGACATCCGTATCGAATTCGCGCGCGCCATAGGGACAGGCCCAGCTGCACAGCTTGCAGCCGATGCACTTGTCCTCGTCGACCAGCACGATGCCGTCGGAGGCGCGCTTGTAGGAGGCGCCGGTCGGACAGACGGTGACGCAGGCTGGCTGCTCGCAATGCAGGCAGGAGCGCGGGAAGTTCACCGTGCGGCCGCCTTGTTCGGTCGTGTGCTCATAGCTATGCACGCGGTTGAACCAGACGCCGTCGACACGCCCGCCATACGGCTCGATGTCGGTCAGCGGCGCCATGTGTCCGCCGGTGTTCCATTCCTTGCAAGCGGTGACGCAGGCCTGGCAGCCGACGCAGGTGTCGAGGTCGATGACGAGGCCGAGCTTCTTCTCGGTTTGGGCGGGAAGGCAGGTCATTCGGCGGCTTCCCTTTTTATGCGGAATCCATCGCCGAAGCGAAGCACATC
>NZ_RZSV01000131.1:0-9544 GCF_004023205.1 Mesorhizobium sp. M1A.F.Ca.IN.020.03.2.1
CCGAGCTCGTTGCGCACGGGCGTCAGCGGCGCGGAGATGAAGCCGTACGATTGCAGCCAGGTGTTGACGAGGCCGCGGTTGGACAACAGCGCCACCCAGCCGAAGGCGCGCGTCAGCACCGAGATCCAGAACGGCACCAGGATGCAGAATTCCGCAAGCACGCGCTGCACCGGGCTGCCGCGCACCCAGACGACCGTGATCGCATAGGCGGCGGTGACGGAAACGATGGTGACGATCGCCGCGATGCGCAACGTGCGGACGAATACCGACTGCACCAGCGGATCACTGACCAGCGCGCCATATTGGCCGAGCCCGGGCGTCGGCAGGGTGAAGCTCCACTTCACCACGCCGAGGAAAGGCCAGGCATAGGCAAGGACGAGGAACAGGAGCAGCGGCGCCATCAACAGCGCCGCGCCCGTCCTGTCGGAGAGGGTGCCCCTCATGTCAGTTCAGCATCTCCGCCCGGTCAAGCCGAGATGATCTTGGTGTATTCGTCGAGCGCCGCGCCGTAGTTCTTGGCGTACCACTCCATGTCGAGCGGGATCTGCTTCTTCATGTTTTCCGGATCGACCGGGTTGATGCGCTTCTTGTCGGCCGGGATCAGCGCGTCGGCGGCCGGGTTGGCCGGACCCTGGCCGAGCTTGTCGAACATCACCAGTTCCTTCTGCGGATCCTGCGTGCTGGCGATGAACTTCATCGCAGCTTCCTTGCCGCCGGGATTGTTTTTCAGAACCGCGAGCGCGCCGGGCGAGATCAGGCCCTGGTCCCAGATGAACTTGATCTGGCCGCCCGAGTCCTGCTCGATCAGCGAGGCGCGCGTCGACCAGACGATCGCCATCGAAGCCTCGCCGTTGAGCAACACGCTCTGGCTTTCGGCGCCACCGCCCCAATAGGAGACGACGTTTTCCTTGAAGGCGGCGATCTTGTCATGCGCGCGCTTGAGGTCGAGCGGATAGAGCGAGGCGGGTGCCACGCCGTCGGCGAGCAGGGCGGCTTCCCAGCTCGACACGCCCCATTTGTAGAGCGAGCGCTTGCCGGGGAATTTCTTCACGTCGAAAAAGTCGGCCATGCCGGTCGGCGCATTGGAGCCGAACTTCTGCGAGTCGTAGGCGATCACGTAGGAGAAGAAATAGGTCGACGCGGCAAATTCCCAGCCGAAGCCCGGCCGCATCTTGCTCTTGTCGACGATCTTGTAGTCGATCGGCTCGAGCATGCCCTGGCCGCCCAGCGTAATGGCCGAGAACGGATCGACGTCGACCAGGTCCCAGGTCGGCGCGCCGCTCTTGAACTGCGCGGCGATCGCGCCCTCGGTCGGGCCCGAGCCGTCCATCTTCACCGGGATGCCGGTATCCTTGGTGAAGGCCTGGCCGTAGGCGGCGTCGTAAGCGGTGATGGCGTCGCCGCCCCAATTCACCAGCACCAGCCCCTTGGTCTCGGCTTGAGCATGGGTCGAGCGCAGCAGCATCGGCGTGCCGGCGAGCACGAGGCCTGCAAGCTGCGCGAATTGCCGGCGCGAGATCTCGCCGCGTTTTGCCCTCTCTGCGAGGGAGTCGATGGTCTGTTTCTTGGTCTCGTTCATGTCAGTTCCCCTTGTTTTAATTGATCTGATCCGGAAACCGGCGCGGCGAATTCACGCCGCTTCGGCGCTCATTGTCCTCCGTCCGGCAGGAGGAAGCCCTTTTCCGCCGGCCAGGTCAGCCAGACGGAATTGCCCTTGCTCAAAGCTGCCGCCGCCACCTCGTTCGGCACCGAGACGGTGACCTTCGCACCCTGGCGCGTGGTCAGGTCGAGCTTGGTCGCCGCACCCAGATAGGTCGAAGCGACAGCAGTGGCGGCGATGCCGTTTTCGCCGGCCGCTGCCTCCGGCGCGATCGACATGTGTTCCGGCCGGATTGCCAGGATAGCGTCGCCGCGGACCTTTTCTGCTTTGGAGCGCATGTTGACCGCCCGGTCCTCGCAGACACCGGTGGCGCCATTATCGGCGGGCTTGACGCCCTTCACGGGCAGCATGTTGATCTCGCCCAGGAACTCGGCGACGAAGCGGCTGGCCGGCCGGTCGTAGACCTCGTCCGGCCTGCCGACCTGCAAGAGCTTGCCGTGATTGAAAATGGCGACGCGCGAGGAAAGCGCCAGCGCCTCGCTCTGGTCGTGAGTGACGAAGACAAAGGTGGTGCCGGTCTCCTGGTGCAGCCGCTTCATCTCGGCCTGCATCTGGCCGCGCAGGCTCTTGTCCAGCGCCGAGAACGGCTCGTCGAGAAGCAGCACGCCCGGCTCGAACACCAGGGCGCGGGCGAGCGCCACGCGCTGCTGCTGGCCGCCGGAAAGCTGCGCCGGCAATTTCTTCTCGTGGCCTTTGAGACCGACGCGCTCGACCATCTCGCCGACACGGCTTTTGATCTCTGAAGCGGACTTCTTGCGTACCTTGAGCGGAAAGGCGATGTTCTGTTCCACGCTCATATGCGGGAACAAAGCATAGCCCTGGAACACCATGCCGGCGGCGCGCTGTTCGGCCGGCCGGTCGGTAATGTCGGTGCCGTCGCTGAAAAGCCTGCCCTCGCTCGGCTGCACGAAGCCGGCCAAGATCATCAGGAAGGTGGTTTTGCCGGAACCGGATGGCCCAAGCAGCGTCAGGAACTCGCCGCGGCCGATATCGAGCGTGAGATTGTCCAGCGCCCGGAACGAGCCGAAGCTCTTGCCTATCCCGTTCGCCTTGATCTCTGCGGCCCGGCCGGGTTGCTGCATCCTGCCTTCGTCCTCACGCTTGTTTCAAATCGTATGCACGGCGCGCGTTCACCGCAACCGAATAGTTTTCGTCTGTTCGGCAAATTTGATTCACGGATGGGCAGGTGGCGCGAGCGTCTCCCAAACTTGGGCGTTCGGCGGGCTCGCCAACCTTCGCGATTGGCGAAATCGTTCATGCCGTCGGCATTTCAGGGCGGAGCAAGGAGCGAAGCGACGCGCGCAGACCTGGTTGCCATGCCGTGACCTCTGGGAGCTGCAACGGTGCAGAATTCTGATCAAGCGTGCCTTTCGCGATCGCCACGGAATGGATCCTCGGGTCAAGCCCGGGGATGACGACCGGACGATTAGCACTCCGAGGGACATCCTAAGGCGTGCCGGCGTCCCCGCCTTCAATACTTCGCCAGCCTGCTTTCCAAAAGCTTCGCCCGCAGCCAGTCGCTGAAGGCATTGAGTACCGGGTGGCCCGCCTTGGCATGCTCGAAGACCAGATAGTAGGAGCGCGGCGAGGGTACCGTCGCTTCGAACGGCTTGACCAGCCGGCCCTCGCTCAGCGCCCGGCGGCCGGTCAGCTCGTCTCCCATGGCGATGCCCTGGCCGGCGATTGCCGCCGAGAAGACAAGGTTCATGTCGGAAAAGAAGATGCCGCCTTCGGTGTCGGGATTCTCCACCTTCGACAGCGCCAGCCAGCGCGCCCAGTCCTCGGTATCGCTGAGATGCAGCAGGTTGGCGCGCAGCACGTCGGCGGGCTTGGAAAAGCCGCCCACCTTGTTGAGCAACGTCGGGCTGCAGAGCGGGGTGAAGGAGACCTCGCAAAGCAGCTCCACCGCGCGGTTCGGCCAGTTGCCGACGCCGAAGGCGATGAAGGCGTCGGCCTCCGGATTGCTGACATCGTCGAGCCGCCGCGGCGTCAGCACCGAGAGCGCGACGTCCGGATACATCTGCTGGAACTCGCCGATATGGGTGCACAGGAACATCGAGGCGAAGCCCGGCGGACAGGAGATGCCGAAGGAGCCGCCGACGCCGGCGCCGCTGTTCTGCGTCCCCGCGTCGCCGAGCACGGTCAGCGCCTTCCTGACATCGGCGGCGTAGCGCTGGCCGCGCGGCGTCAGCGCCACGCCCTTGCCGATGCGCTGCAAGAGATCGAAGCCGAGGTCGCGTTCGAGCAGCCTCAGCTGATGCGAGACGGCGCTGCGGGTGAGGTGGAGTTCATCGGCCGCGCGCCAGACGCTGCCGTGACGAGCAAAACTGTCGAGGGCGCGAAGCGCCTGCGTGGAGGGTATGCGCAAGAGGCCTCAGGTGAACCGAATTTGCACGAGCCGGGAAAACATATCACTTTTTGAAGAGCCGCTTCACTGCTTTCTTTGCCGCATGGAGAAACCGGCGACGACATCAGCGCAGGAAACGGCACTGGCCTGCATCGACGGCATCCAGCCGCTCTTGTCGGCCTGGACGCGCACCATCTTCGACCTCGGCGAGACCGCCTGGCGCGAGTACCAGTCCGCAGCCTGGTATGTCGACCGGCTGAAGCGTGAAGGCTTTTCGGTGGAAGAGGGCTCGGGCGGCATGCCGACCGCCTTCTGCGCGCATTGGACGAATGGCGACGGACCGACGATCGGCATGTATGCCGAATACGACGCCGTGCCCGGCAACTGCCAGGATGCCGCGACGGTCAAGCAACCGCGGGCGGGGCTCAGCGTCGAGGCGGGTGGCCATACCGATCCGCACTCGGGCCTCGGCATTGGCAGCCTCGGCGGGCTGCTCGCCGCCAAGGCCGCGATGCAGCAGCATGGCATTCAAGGCACGCTGCGCTTCACTGGCGAGCCGGCAGAGAAGGTGAGGGGCTCGAAGCCGATCCATGCCGCCAAGGGCTATTATGACGGCCTTGCCGGCATGATCTCCTTTCATCCCTTCTATATGCTGCCGCTCTGCAACACCGCGCGCTGGGACACGCATTGCGGTGCGGCCTATGCGATGATCTACCGCTTCATTTGCGACGAGCCTCAGAACTGGGGCCGCGCAAGCGACGGCGCCCCGATCCCGCAGGCGCATTCCGCGGTCAGGGCGCCAGGTGCCAACGACGCGCTGATGATGATGTACATGGCTTCCAAGGCGCTGCGCGATTCCATGCTGGCGCACCAGGGCGGCTGGTCGATCAGCGAGGCGATCCTGACCGCGGGCCAGGCGACCGCTGACAATCTGCCGGCGGGCCTTGCCGAGATCCAGTACATGATCCGCGTGCCGACCATCGCCATGGCCGAGCAGGTGACCGCCGTGCTCGACCGAAACGCGGAAGCCGCCGCCAGGATGAGCGGCTCCCGCTACGAACGCCACTGGGTGTCGAAGTCGCGCCCGGGACTGGCCAACCACGCCATGGCCGGCATCACCTATGAAGCGCTCTCGACCGTCGGTCCGCCACAGTGGAACGAAGAGGCGAGGGCGATCGCCCGCGAGGTCCAGGTCAATGCTGGCGGCGAGGCGACCGAGAATCCGTTCATCGACGAGCTGGAGCGCCTTATCACGCCGCAGGAGGCCGAGGCGATCCTGCGGCGCGACCTGCCGCCCTCGCAGGTGAACTCGACCTCGGACGACTATACCGACATGAGCTGGCACGCGCCGACATCGCGCTTCTACGTCGCCCGCCCGGCGCTGCGCTCGGCCAATGGTCACGCCTATCCCGCTTGGGTGATGAATGCGTTGGGCGGCATTGCGGCCACCATCGACCCGATGGTCACCTGCGCCTCCAAGACCGTCGCGCTCACCGCGCTTCGCCTACTGGAAGACAAGGCGGCGCGCGATGCGGCCATGGACGAATTCGTCAGGCGAACCGGCGGCGGCGCCGGCGGCTCGAACTGGATCGCGCCGCTTTGTGACTACGAGCCGCCGACAAACTTCCGCTGGCCGGAATATGTCCACACCGCGCGCGGGCGCGACTGGTGGATACCGAGCAGCCAATGATCTCAGGCAGACCGACCCACGAGGAGAACACCATGACCGTCCATGACCGCATCGTCGCCGAGCCGTTCTCGCTGCAGCGCCGCAATCCCAATGGCGGCACCAAGCCGCTTACTGCCTGGGGCTTCGCCAACGAGACCGATGTTCTGACCGACGTGCTGCTCGGCTCGCCCAATTTCCTTCGCCATCTTTCGACCAGTTCGCTGTCCAGAAAGCATTTGCGCGAGGCGCCCTGCAACATCCAGATCGCCCAGGCGCAGCACAAGGACCTCGTCGCCGCTTACGAGCATTTCGGCGTCACCATCCATTGGCACGAGCCGACGCCGGAACTGCCGATGCAGGTCTATTCGCGCGACTCCAGCGTCATGACGCCCTACGGCGCGTTCATCACCGCAATGGCCAACTGGTGGCGGCGCGGCGAGAACTACGCCGCCATCCGCACCTATGAGAAGCTCGGCATCCCGATCTACGACATGGTGACCGCCGGCACCTTCGAGGGCGGCGACTTCAACGTCATCGAGGAAGGCGTGGTGCTGATCGGCTGCGGCGGCGCCCGCACGCAGGAGGAGGGAGCGCGCCAGGTGCAGGCCTGGTTCGACAAGGAAGGCTGGGAGACGCGCATCGCCTTCATCGACGAATACTACGTGCACATAGACCTGATGGTGGTGCCGATCGCCGAAAAGCTCACCGCCGTCTGCCTTGCCTGCACCGAGCCCGGCATCGTCGACTGGCTGAAGGGCAAGGGCCACGAGATCATCGACGTGCCCTTCCAGGATACGATGGCGCTCGGCTGCAACTTCATGTCGCTCGGCAAGGACAGGGTGATCGCGCCGACCTCGAGCAAGACGCTGATTGAAAAGCTGAAGGCACGTGGCTTCGAGGTGGCGGCCGTCGACATGAGTGAGATCTCCAAGACCGGCGGCGGCATTCACTGCATGGCGCAGGCGCTGAAGCGGGTGAAGGCATAGGAGCACGGCGCCGAAGCTGCCAATCTCCCCCTTGAGGGCCCTTGAGGGGGAGATCTCCAGCAGGACAGAAGGGGCGCGAAAGAGCTTCGATCTGTCCCGTTTCGCTCACTCTCTACGCTGCGCCGGTCCACTCAGCGTATCGCCTCTGGCCCATGCCGGCGAACAGCATAATCATCATGATGGTGAAGAAGAAGGCGATGCCGAGGTAGAAGAAATTCGCTATGGGCGAAATCTTCACATACCGCACCTGCTTGAACGGCACGCCGCTCGGCTTTGTCGCCGCCAGTCCGAGCCAGAAGAAGAGGGTGACGGCAACGAGCACGCCGATATAAGGATCCATCCAGTCCGGCACTCTGACGAAGCCGAAATTGAACGCAAACGCCCGGTTCGCTGACAATAGCAGCACAGACGATATCGAACAGGCAAACAACATGCGTTTCATGCGGCGTTCCCCTATATCCGCAGCGATAATCTCTCTTGATTGAAAGCCTGTTATTCCTGCCCGTCAAGATTGCTGGCAACGCGCGTGCCGTTCTTGCCAATCGTTTGTTGAGCAAGGCCCGCACGGCCGGCTCGCTGCCCGCGATAACTTGCGGGATGCCGAACATGAGCGCACACTAAAATTCGGGCGGAGGGGGCTCATCAACAAGAACGGGAGGAATTCATGAATGCCATGAGCTTCACTGCCCTTGAGGGCGGCAAGACCACGGTCGACGCCGCCGCCCTGGAAACGCTTTCGACGCAAATACGCGGCACGGTTCTGCGGGAGGGTGACGCCGGCTACGACGGCGCGCGCAGCATCTGGAATGACATGATCGACCGGCGGCCCGGGCTGATCGCGTGCTGCGTCGGCGCCTCCGATGTCGTTGCCGCGGTGAATTTCGCCCGTGAGAACGGACTTCTCGTCTCCGTGCGCGGCGGCGGTCATAACATTGCCGGCAGCGCCATCTGCGAGGGCGGCCTCGTCATCGATCTCTCCATGATGAAGTCTGTGCGGGTCGATGTCGCGGCGCGGCGCGCCTGGGTCGGACCCGGCGCCACGCTTGTCGATGTCGACCGCGAAACGCAGGCCTTCGGGCTGGCGCTGCCGACCGGCATCAACTCGACCACCGGCATCGCCGGCCTGACGCTGGGCGGCGGCTTCGGGTGGATCACCCGCAAATACGGGCTGACCATCGACAATCTCGTTTCCGCCGACGTGGTAACCGCGCACGGCAAGCTGCTGCGCGCCAGCGAGACCGAGAACGCGGACCTGTTCTGGGCGCTGCGCGGCGGCGGCGGCAATTTCGGCGTCGTCACGGGGTTCGAGTTCAAACTTCACCGGTTCGGGCCGCAAGTGCTGTCGGGCCTTGTGGTCCATCCCTTCGCCGATGCCGGGAAGGTGCTTCGGGAATACCGCGCCGCGCTCGAAACCGCTCCCGACGAACTGACCTGCTGGGTGGTCATGCGGCAGGCGCCGCCGCTGCCCTTCCTGCCGGCCGAATGGCACGGCAAGGAAGTGCTGGTGCTGGCCATGTGCTATTGCGGCGATATCGAGGCTGGCGAAAAGGCGACGCAAAAGCTCCGCGCCATCGGCACGCCGATCGCCGACGTCGTCGGTCCCAATCCGTTCACGGGCTGGCAGCAGGCCTTCGATCCGCTGCTCGCGCCTGGCGCCCGCAACTATTGGAAGAGCCATGACTTCACCGAGCTTTCCGACAGCGCGATCGAGATCACCACGACCGCGATATCCAGCCTTCCGGGTCCCGAATGCGAGATATTCTTCGGCCATGTCGGCGGCGTCGCTGGCCGCGTCCCGGCGGATGCGACGGCGTTTCCGCAGCGGAGCTCGCATTTCGTCATGAACGTTCACGCCCGCTGGCGCGAACCGGCCATGGACAAGGCCTGCATCGAATGGGCTCGAGACATCTATGAAGCATCAAAGCCTCATGCTGCCGGAACGGCCTATGTGAACTTCATGCCGGAGGATGAGATCGACCGTGTCGAAGCGGCCTATGGCGGCAATTATGGCCGGTTGCTCGAGATCAAGCAGCGCTACGACCCGCAGAACCTGTTCCGCATGAACCAGAACCTGCGTCCGAAGGAAGGACTGCGGGCCGCCTGACGGGGCAGCATGCCTCAGCCGCGCCGTCCCGACGCGTCTCGTTGACGAAGCCTTGAAGCCTGGAGCGCGTCGAGCCGTTGCTGGAGATGGCCGTTGAACACGATCATCTCCTTCAGCGCCTTCACCGGGTCGCCCTTGTGGCGGGCGATGAACCGCTCGGCGATTGCCTGAAGCGCCGCTTCCTCGCGGCTGTCGAGCCTGACGATGTGATCCATCTCGGGTGCTCCGCAGGTTTCCATTAGCATGTGAACAAAAAGGGAACAAAATTGTCAACGACGAATTGACTCAGCGAGGAACGGGTTCCTATTTTGTCAGCAGATGGGGCGGTTGCTCAGGATCACGGAGAGCCGCGTTGGGCAGACGGAAAAGCCGCTATGACAGATTGTTCCGGTCGGACGCGGAGGCGATCATTCGCGATGCGTTGGAACTGCGCCAGACCGTGCTGGCGGCGCAGCTCAATCTCAAGACCAACGGCGAAATGTACTGGCGGCTCAACGGGTTGGTGGAGAGGCTGCATGAGATGATGGGCGCGGTGGCGGGCAGGGACCTCGATTTCCGCGCCGCCTGGCTCGGCCTGCTGCCGCTGCCTGAGGATTATTCAGACCGGACATGAGAAATGGCCGGACCCATGGACAGCGTCGGCCGGGCGGCCAAGGCCAACATGCTGCTCATAGTCGAATGCCGCCACTGCTACCACGCCGGCCGCTTCAAGGCGAACGACGTGGCCAAGGTGGTCGGCTGGAACAAGCCGCTCGAAACCATCCGCTTCCGCTGCAAG
>NZ_RZSV01000131.1:9644-15847 GCF_004023205.1 Mesorhizobium sp. M1A.F.Ca.IN.020.03.2.1
CAAGGCCAACATGCTGCTCATAGTCGAATGCCGCCACTGCTACCACGCCGGCCGCTTCAAGGCGAACGACGTGGCCAAGGTGGTCGGCTGGAACAAGCCGCTCGAAACCATCCGCTTCCGCTGCAAGCGCTGCGGCCGCAAGGACACTGAGGTCAAGACCCAGTTCATCGACCAGGATCACCCGCCCAAGGGTTATATCTGGGTGCTGCAGAAGGCGAGGGGATAGCAGCTGTCACTCAACACGCGAGCTATTTCTGAGACCTGGTTTTACCGCGTTCGGGATCGACGGTGTCCCTGGCCGAAGCTACAGTGGCGGCCCTCGACACCATCGAGCCTGCCCGGAGCGCCCATGGACAGCCGCCTCGACCGCATGATCGCCCGCCTCACCACCCAGCGCCGGGCGCTGGAGCGGGCGGCGGAGGGAGACCCGGGACTTGCCCGGCCCGGTGCTGGAGATCGGCCTGGGCAAGGGCCGCACCTACAGCCATCTGCGCAAGCTGTTCCCGGACCGCCGGATCATCGCCTTCGACCGCGACCTGCACGCCCCGGCTGATGCGGCGCCGGCCGGCGCCGACCTTGTGCTGGGCGATTTCCGCGAAACGCTGTCCGCCTTGTCCGGCTGCGCGCCCGCAGCCTTGGCCCATGCCGATTTCGGCAGTGAGGACCGCGCCCGCGACACCGCCCAGGCCGGCTGGCTGGCGGCGCTCATCGATGCGTTGATGGCACCGGGTGGCCTAGTGGTCAGCGACCGGGCGATGCAGTCGCCGCGCTGGACCCCCTTGCCCTTCGACACGCCGGACTGGCCTTATTTCCTCTGGCGCGTGAACTAGCCGCCACCACAGCTCACTTCACATCCGGCATCCGTTTCCGCGGCTTCGTCGGCCGGGCGGTCAAGGCCAACATGCTGCTCATAGTCGAATGCCGCCACTGCTACCACGCCGGCCGCTTCAAGGCGAACGACGTGGCCAAGGTGGTCGGCTGGAACAAGCCGCTCGAAACCATCCGCTTCCGCTGCAAGCGCTGCGGCGGCAAGGACACTGAGGTCAAGACCCAGTTCATCGACCAGGATCACCCGCCCAAGGGTTATATCTGGGTGCTGCAGAAGGCGAGGAGCTAAAACAACGACCCCTGCGCCGGCGGTTCCGCCGGAAACTTGATCTGCGTCGCCGGCTTGTCCACGATCACCAGCGCGTCGTTCGGCGCCGGCCGCTGCAGCGTCTTCGCCTCCGACCACGGCGCTGTCAGCCACAGCTCGGTCTCCTCCTGAGTGGTCAGCATCACCGGCATCGCCTTCTCGTGGATCGGCGCGATCAACGCGTTCGGCCTGGTCGTCAGGAAGCCGTAGAGCTCGTGGTCGCCCGGACCTTCCTTCACCTTGCGCACGCCATGCCAGGGCGTCCACATCCCGGCGAAGAAGAACAGCGGGCGGTCCTCGCCGAGCGCGAACCAGAAATTCTTCTGCACGCCGGTTTCAGGATCCTTGTCGCCGGGCTTTGGCGAGGGCTCGGCAAAGCTCGTCACCGGCACCAGGCAGCGGTTCTCGACGCCGAGATAAGGCAGCCAGTGGGCATATTGCGGGTTGCGGATGTTGGTCGTGCCGGGATCGGCATTGCCGCGCACGCGTTCTTGCGGCGTCGGCATGCCCCAGCGCAGCCGGGCGAGCTCGCGGCTGCCGTCGGCGGCATTGCGCACCACCGGCGCCGGCTGGTTCGGATAGATGTCGACCGAAGGTTCGAGATTGCCCGAAATGTCGCGCAGCGCTCGCGTCCACTGGCGGATCGCTTCCTGGCTTGTGGTGATGTTGTAAAGATTGCACATCGGCAGCATCCCCGTCCCGCCGATTGTTCCCATATTTTCCGCGGAGCGCAAACTGGTTGCCGGTGATGCGATGGCAAGCCACACGAATTGAGGATATCGGGCGCTCAGCGTCTGCGCCCGCCGCGCCGCTTTGGCTCGGCCGGCTCCGCGGCCGGCGGCTCGCCCGGCAGGCCCAGCCGGTGGCGTTCCTCCTCGGCGAAGGCTTCGGCTTCCGCGTGGATGTTGAACAGTTGATGGGCCAGCCGGCCGCCTTCGACGACGCGCACCAGCCATTGGCCGTTGATGAATTTTACGCGGACACTGTCTGGTTCGCCTGCCACCATGTGCAGCTCCAGCTCGTCGCCCTAAGAATTGCATCCTCGAACAGCAATACGATTTAACGCACGAAGGGTCGCCGCAAGCAACCGCTTATTATCCTCAGCAGGAGAATAGTTGCAAGGCACGAGCACACTTGATGTCGAAAATACAGATTTCCGGTAAGGGCCGTTCAAAATGGATAAAATCCAGACACTGAAAGCTTGAAGGACACCCTAGGTAGAATTCGACTTCGATGCGGCGCCCGGTCCGCGCAACGATACGCCTCTCGAGCGCTTTGGAGCGATTGTGAGCGCGTGCAGGTCCACCGCGGCAGCAGCGCTGGTTACGGACCCATCGGTGGTGTGGAGGGCTTGCTTGCAAGGCGCGCCGACGGCCCGGCAGCCTGGGGGGGTGTTTTGGGTTCGGCGGCCGGGCCTGACCGGAGTTTGCGAGCCTGCCGGCTACTTCGAACATGCGCTTGTACTAATGCAAGGGCAAGAACGACCTAGGCCCTAGGACCAAAGCAGTGGGAGGGGCGCAAACGGCCGAATACGAGCACCGGCCCGCGCGAGGCTCCGGCCCGCCTCCACAGAACATTTGCCCAGCATCAGAAACCGAAGAACTGCTTGCCCACGAGGTAGCCCAGCGCCACGACTGCCAGCGGGAACAGCGCCGGCGCTATCCTGCCGAATGGCGAGGATCTTATCTCGCCCGCAGGGGCGTTGGGCTTGGCGTTGCCGAGGTTCTTGGTCATGGGTCCGTTACCGGAATTCGCTGCCGGGTGACCAACAATATTAGAAAGCGCTGATTAATTTTCTCACAATTCGATTGATGCAATTTGCAGCTATCGCCGGTAGTCGCTCTTCGCCCGGGGGTGCGCTTCCCGCTTCCTTGCCGATACCGTCAATGTCGGACCGGGCGAGCGTTCTACCCGCCTGGGAACCCTTCCCGCCCTCGCCAGGTTGATATGCGAGGCGAACCACCATGCTAGATAGGCCCCCTGCCGAAAACCCGGGAAGGACCCTCGCCATCGTGCTGGCGGTCGGCCTCACCATCATCGCCTTGTTCTTTATCGGCTTCAGATATTCGGAGCGCGATCAGGGAGCCTTGATCGTGCCCGGAACGGTGCAGGGCAGCAAGTGATCGAGCCGAAATCCTTGCCTGCTGCTAGGGCGCGGAAAAGGCTGTAACACTTTGATTTGCCTATCATCCCCTTCAAATCTTTTAGTTTCGGGATCATACGCCAGGGGAAGAAACAGGTTTTCCGAAACGTTTATCGAACAGGCAACGGTCAGCGCTTGGCGCCTGCCAAGGCGCGCTCATGAGCAAGGAACCCCTCCGGCAACAGCGCGCACCGCGCCGAGGCCCAGGGAGACAGTACATGTCCGCTAACGCCTACATCAACCGGATCGCGACGGCGGTTCCGGAGCATGAAGTCCACCAGTTCTACCTGCGCTACGCGGCCTCCATGCTCTGCAGCGACCGCAGGAAACTATTCGAACGCATGGCCGGGCTTGCCGGCATTGACCGCCGCTTCTCCTGCTTTGCCCCGGCTCTCGACAACGAAGGGCCGTCGGTCGATCTCGGCGGGATCTTCAAGCGCGGGGCATTTCCCGGGACGGCCGCCAGAATGGCTATGTTCGCAGAGGCCGCCCCCGCGCTGGCGCAAAAGGGCGTCGACGGGCTGCATCTCGGCAACGAGGCTTCGCGCATCACACACCTCATCGTCACCACCTGCACCGGTTTCTCCGCGCCCGGCATCGACCTCGACCTGGTTCAGCGCTGCGGCCTTGCGGACGGCGTCGAACGCACGATGATCGGTTTCATGGGCTGCTACGCTGCGGTCAACGGCCTCAAGCTTGCACGCCACATCGTACGCTCCGATCCGGGGGCAAGGGTACTGCTGGTCAACATCGAGATCTGCACACTGCACATCAGGGAAACCACCGAACTGGAAAAGCTGCTCTGCTTCTGCCTCTGGGGCGACGGCTGCGCTGCGAGCATCGTCACCCCCGAGCCGCCCGGCATCGAGCTCGACTCCTTCCGCTGCGCCGTCGCGAACGAGCAGCGCGAACTGATGACCTGGGATATCCGCGACCAAGGTTTCGACATGGTTCTTTCCGGCAAGGTGCCGGCCGCTGTCCAGGAAGCCCTGCGCAGCAACCGGGACGCGATCCTCGCAGGCCGGGCGCCGGAAGCGATCGACCTCTGGGCTGTGCATCCCGGCGGCCGCAGCATTCTCGACGCCGTCGAAAGGGCGTTTGAACTCGAGCCCGCCGCGCTCGAGCCCTCGCGCGAGGTGCTGCGCCAATACGGCAACATGTCGTCGCCAACCGTCATGTTCGTGATGGAGAAGATGCTGAAGAAGCCGGGCGGGCTGCTCGGCTGCGGCATGTCGTTCGGGCCCGGGCTGACGGCCGAGACCATGCTGTTCAGGACCGTCTCATGAGTGCGCTCGCTGAACGCAGCCTCGTTCCGGAAATCCTGGACGGGCTCGCGGCCGACGATGCGCGGGCAATCCGCTCGCGCCGCGATCTCGCCCGCATCAACGCGCTGATGTTCCAGGCGCCGATCATGGCTTCGCTCATGCGGAAATTTTTGCCGAGGCCGCCGGGCCGCATCCTGGAGATCGGCGCCGGCGACGGCACCTTCATGCTCAAGGTGGCGCGCCGCATGGCAGTTGATTGGCGCGAGGTGGAACTGACGATGCTCGATCGCGTCCGCCTCGCCACGCCGAAGCTCGCGGCGGATTTCTCCGGGCTGGGATGGACGATCGAAACCATCACCGCCGACGCCTTCGATTGGGCGGAGAGGGCGGATGGCAGGGCCTTCGACGCGATCACGGTCAACCTGTTCCTGCATCATTTCAACGATGCTGCACTGCTTCGCCTGTTCTCGCTTTTGCGGCCCAAGGCGCCGCTCATCCTGGCGACGGAACCGCTGCGGGCGGGCTTTGCACTGGTCGCGGCCCGGCTTCTGCCGGCAATCGGCGTCAACGACATCACGCGACATGATGCGGTTGAAAGCGTCCGCGCCGGCTTTCGCGGCCACGAGCTTTCCGATCTTTGGGCTGCCGCCGGCGGCAACCCGCTCGAGGAACGGCGCGCAGGGCCTTTCTCGCATGTCTTTGTCGGGGCCTCGGCGATCCAGGTCGGGGATGCGCCCAGGGATAAGCCGTGAAGCGCGCATCCACCCACGATGCGATCATCATCGGCGCCGGCCCGGCGGGCACGTCGGCGGCGCTGGTGCTCGCCCGGCGCGGATGGGCTGTCGCGATCGTGGAGAAGAGCGCGTTTCCGCGCCGCAAGGTGTGCGGCGAATACATCTCGGCAAGCAACCTCGCGCTCCTCGACCGGCTTGGGGTCGGCGATGCCTGGCGCGGCGAGGCCGGTCCGGAAATCCGCCGGGTCGGCCTCTTTTCCGGCAATGCCAGCATCGAGGCGCCGATGCCGGGCGCGCGATCCGGACCCGCGGCAAGAAACGGCTTCGGCCGCGCGCTTGGCCGCGACATATTGGACACGCTGCTGCTCGACGCGGCCCGCTCGGCTGGCGCGGAAGTGTTCCAGCCCTGCCGTGCCGTCGCCATCGAAAGGGATGGCGACCGCCAGGCGGTGCGGATCCAGGCTACAAGCGGCAGTCCCGGCGAGGAGGGGATGACCCTGCGGGCATCGGTAATCGTCGCTGCACACGGTTCGTGGGAGCCGGGGCCGCTGCCGAGCCAGCTCGGGAAGCAAAGCCGCTCCTCGGACCTGCTCGGGTTCAAGGCACATTTCACCGGGTCGGCGCTGCCGCCCGATCTGATGCCGCTGCTCACTTTTCCCGGCGGCTACGGCGGCATGGTGCTCGCCGACCGTGGCCGCCTATCGATCTCGTGCTGCATTAGGCGCGACGTGCTTGCCCGGCTGCGCGGCAGCCTTGCCCGCGAACGCGGCGGCCATGTCCCGGCGGCCGAAGCCGTTGAGCGTCACATCATGGCGACATGCCGGGGCGCGCGGGACGCGCTGGCGGATGCCCGTCTCGATGGTCCGTGGCTCGCCGCCGGTCCGATCCGGCCGGGCATCCGCGCAGGCTACGAAGCAGACATCTTC
>NZ_RZSV01000132.1:0-15829 GCF_004023205.1 Mesorhizobium sp. M1A.F.Ca.IN.020.03.2.1
AGATGGGCGTAGCCGTGCGCATGGCGGTTATGCAAGCGCTGTTAGACCCGCGTCGCAACCAGGAGGGACGCGGCGCATGAGCGTGACGGTCTTCAACAAGGCCCGCATCGTCGACCCCTCGCGCGGTGTCGACGAGATCGGTGCGGTAATCGTCGACGGCCGCCGGATCGCCGCCGCCGGCAAGGCGGCGCTGAACCAGGGCGCGCCCGAAGGCGCTGTCGTCATCGACTGCGCCGGCAAGACGATCATTCCGGGTCTCATCGATGCCCGCGTCTTCATCGGCGAACCCGGCGGTGAGCACCGCGAGACCATCGCCTCGGCAAGCGTCGCTGCGGCAGGCGGCGGCGTCACCTCCATCGTCATGATGCCTGACACCAATCCGGTGATCGACAATGTGGCGCTGGTCGAATTCGTGCTGCGCACGGCAAGGGACACCGCAAGCGTCAACATCTTCCCAGCGGCGGCAATCACAAAGGGTCTCGACGGCCGCGAGATGACCGAGTTCGGCCTGCTGCGCGAAGCCGGCGCCGTGGCCTTCACCGATGGTCGACACACGATCGCCAACGCCTTGGTCATGCGCCGCGCGCTGACTTATGCCCGCGATTTCGGTAGCGTGATCGCGCATGAAACCCAGGATGCCGACCTTGCCTCGGCCGGCGTGATGAACGAGGGCCTTTATGCGAGCTGGCTCGGCCTTTCCGGCATCCCGCGCGAGGCCGAGCTCATCCCGCTGGAGCGGGACCTGGCGCTGGCGCGGCTGACCGGCGGCGCCTATCACGCCGCCAAGATCTCGACTGCGATGGCGGTTGGCGCGGTGAGCCGGGCAAAGGCCGACGGCGCCAATGTCACGGCGGGCGTCGCCATCCACAATCTGTCGCTCAATGAGAACGATGTCGGCGAATACCGCACCTTCTTCCGGCTCACCCCGCCCTTGCGCGCCGAGGACGACCGGATGGCGATGGTCGAGGCGATCAAGGACGGCACGATCGATCTCATCGTCTCCTCGCACGACCCGCAGGATGTCGATACCAAGCGACTGCCTTTCGCGGATGCCGCCGCCGGGGCGATCGGGCTGGAGACGCTGCTTGGCGCAGCACTTCGGCTCTACCACAATGGCGATGTGCCGCTGCTCAGGCTGGTTGAGACCCTGTCCACCGCGCCGGCAAGACTGTTCGGCCTGCCCGGCGGCACGCTGAAGCCGGGTGCCGCGGCCGATCTTGCGCTGGTCGATCTTGACGAGCCCTGGATCGTCAGCGAGAGCGGCCTGCACTCGCGGTCGAAGAACACCTGTTTCGAAGGCGCGCGCCTTCAGGGCAAAGTCTTGCAAACCATGGTAGCGGGCCGCACAGTGTTTTCGGCCTGAACATCAATCGACCAAAGCCGGAAGCAGCTGGATCGGCTGAAATAGGTGGGGGACAATGGGTTACGGGCTCGCACTGATCTTCGGATACCTGCTCGGCTCGATCCCGTTCGGGCTTTTGATTACCCGCGCGGCCGGTCTCGGCGATGTCCGCCAGATCGGTTCAGGCAACATCGGCGCGACCAATGTGCTGCGCACCGGCAACAAGGGGCTCGCCGCTGCGACGCTGCTGCTCGATGCGCTGAAGGGCACCGCGGCAGTGCTGATCGCCGGACATTTCTCGCCGGACTTCGGACTGCTCGCCGGCTTCGGCGCTTTCCTCGGCCATCTCTTTCCGGTCTGGCTAGGATTCAAGGGCGGCAAGGGCGTCGCCACCTACCTCGGCGTGCTGCTCGGGCTTGCCTGGCAGGGCATGGTTGTCTTCGCCGTTGTCTGGCTCGCCATGGCCTTCCTGTTCCGCTACTCCTCGCTCGCGGCGCTCGCGGCGACGGTGGTCGTGCCGATCGCGCTTTACTTCATCAGCACGCCTCAGATCGCCGGCCTGTTCGCGCTGATGAGCCTGATCGTCTTCGTCAAGCACCGCGCCAACATCTCGCGGCTGCTCGCCGGCACCGAGGGCAAGATCGGGGCGAAGGGGTGAGTGCTCCGGTCACCGGCCCGCGCCTTAGCGAGCGGCAACGGCTTGCCTGGCTTCGCCTGATCCGCACGCCGAACGTCGGCCCTGCCTCTTTTCGCGAACTGATCAATCGCTTCGGCTCGGCCGAAGCCGCGCTCGAAATGCTGCCCGAGCTGATGATCTCGGGCGGCGCCAACCGCATCGCTCGCATTCCCTCCGCCGGCGAAGCCGAGGCGGAGTTGGAAGCGGCCCGGCGCGCCGGCGCCCGGTTCGTCGGCATCGGCGAAGCAGACTATCCCGCTTTGCTGAAGACCCTGGACAACCCGCCGCCGCTGTTGGCGGTGAAGGGTGAAGGCGCGGTGTTCCGTCTCCCTGCGGTGGCGATCGTCGGCGCCCGCAACGCCTCGCTCGCCGGCATCAAGATGGCGAGAATGCTGGCGAGCGACCTCGGTCGCGAGGGCTACGCCATCGTCTCCGGCCTCGCACGCGGCATCGACACCGCGGCGCATCAGGGGAGCCTTTCGACCGGCACGGTCGGAGTGCTGGCCGGCGGCCTCGATGTGCCCTACCCGCCGGAAAATGCCGGTCTGTGCGACGACATCGCCGAGCGCGGCGGCGCCATCGTTTCGGAAATGCCCTTCGGCTGGCAGCCGCGAGCGCAGGATTTCCCGCGCCGCAACCGCCTCGTCGCCGGCATTGCGCTCGGGCTCGTCGTGGTCGAAGCCGCACAGCGCTCGGGTTCGCTGATCAGCGCCAGGCTGGCCGGCGAGATGGGCCGACTGGTCTTCGCGGTTCCGGGCTCGCCGCTCGACCCGCGTGCCGCCGGCAGCAATGCGCTGCTCAAGGACGGCGCCACGCTCGTCACCGAAGCGGCCGACATTCTGGGCGCGCTGGCACCGCTGGCTGGCACTCGCCCGCCAAGGACCATGCCGCTCGCCGAGGCGCCCGACTTGTCGGCAATGCCGCCGCCCGGCGACGACGAACGCGCCGACGTGCTGGAAGCGCTCGGCCCGACGCCGATCGCGGTCGACGAGATCATCCGCCACACAGGCTTGAGCGCCGCGCAGATCGCCATGGTGCTGTTGGAGCTCGACCTCGCCGGACGCCTCGAGCGCCATGCCGGCGGGAACGTGTCGCTGGTGGCGTGAACCCGGCTGCTGCTCCGACCTGCGGCTTCAGCGTTAGCGGAACAAATATTTGGACACTTCAGGATTGCCTCGGCGCCACATCACGTTGTCCAGAAAATAGTGGTGCACGTTGATGAAGATCAGCACGATGAAGAAGAACAGCGAGGACCCGAGGACTTGCTTGTCGTAGGGGATCAAGGCAGTCATCGCCATCGGCATAAGCCAGAAGCCGAGATATCCGAGCGCACCACCCCCGACGATGAATCCCAGAACCCTAAGCCTGTAGAGAGGTCCGAGAAAGGACAGTACCTTCGGTTGCGGATTTTGTGCGGCATCCGCGACGTCGCGCTCGACGTTCGTCTGGTAGCGCCAGACCACGGCCAGATACTGCAGCGAATGGAGCGCCGGCACCACTAGCAGCCAGAGCGGGTTTATCCTCGCAATCAGGATCCACAGATAGAGCGACGCGACATAGGCTACGATGCCGTTATACGGCAGCGCATGACCATTTCTGTGCCAGCGGTTGATCAGCATCAGAACCGTGGCCGCCGTCGAGGCGACGGCCGCCAGCAGGGCAATGTTGGTTATCCAGGAAGGGACCGCGAATGTGTAATATTCCAGGCCGTAATATTTCCCCTGGGTCACCGCCGTGTTCGTCTGGAGCCATGCCAGGATCCACACGACATAGCTGTTGACCAGCAGCACCTTCTTGTCACGATCGTCGAAGAATTTACGCTTCAGCACGGCGTCGACCATCAGCATGCCGTAGCCTTGCTTGACGTAGTGCCAACCGACGAAGAAGAACATGGCGTTGGCTGCGTATCCCAGCAGCCGAGTGTCCGCCCTTGCCGCGCCATATGCAAAGAACGCGGCCATGATCAGGGGGACGACGATGCCCGCGAAAATATAGCGAAGCTGCAGGCTCTTCTCGTATCCGTTGCCCCTCACCTTGCGCCCGAAATTGCGATAGAAAATCTGGTACGAGTGGGCGAAGTGGGGGTAGTTGACCAGATATGCCACGACGACCATGGTTGCAGCGACGAGGCCTTCATATTCGAGCGGCACCAGGAACAGGATGGGCAGGATCAGAAACGCGCTGCCGCCGAGCATGAGGAAATCGGCGACCGGGCCAAACAGATATTTGCCAGGCAGCGTCGCCGCTTTAGCGGCTGAAGCATCCACCGAAAGGTCAAGTGCCATGGTCGAGCTCTCCTTCGGGAAGGATCGAGCTTAGCCGCCACCCCGCCTGGCGACAAGGTTGGGGTGCCGCTCCAGCCTTTGCCGACGTCTCGATCCCCAGTTAGATGGAAAACTGAACGCGTTTCGGCGACTGCAGCTCGCGCCCCATCTTTGCCGCCTGAAAGATCGTCAGCAAGACCAGGATCGGCTCACCGTCTGTCGGATTGACGGTCAGGGCCACGCGGCCGAGTTCGTCACTCATGGCGCAAGTCCAGTCTTTGACGGCAATCACCTTCTTCTCGGGCAATTTATCCTCCCCTTGGGCCGCCATCCTGACGCTACCTGCCAGGTTGCACGGAACCAGGCATGGCGCGGCCGGCCCACACCGGATCGATCCTACTCGCCGGGCAACCATGGCCCCGGCGAATTCGAACACAAGCATTCGCGAATGTAAAAGCAACCGATCAGCCGGCAGTATTAGAGGGCATCGTCAAGTTGCATGATCCAGCAGCCTGGTTGCGACGGTTTCACGGCGATGCTCTGAATTGGCGCGATCGATGCCGTCTACGGTGATCGCGAACATCCCGTTTTCGATCCTTGCTATCCAGCTCTTTGCCTTCAGATACCAAAGATGAAATTCCAGATGTTCTCGCGGGCAGCCCGACAAGCGTTCGAGCTCTTCATCGCCGATGCCAGGATTGTTGACGTCCTGTCGACGTTTTACATAGAGAAGCGACAGCAGCTTGGCCTGGATGACAACGTCCCGTTCAAGCCCTTTGGCATCGCTGGCTTCTTCGGCGAGCTCGCGGCGAACGCTCAGATGGTCTCTATACTGGACATCGTATTGGGCGCGTTTGACTGGATCCTTGAGCGTATTATGGGCTTCTACGATTTCGCTGAAGCGTGACTCATTGCCGGTATCCCGATTGTCGGGATGGTAGCGCATGGCAAAGTAACGAAATATCCGCTCGATCGTTTCCGAATTCGCGTTCGGGCTGATCTCGAGCAGCTCATAGTAGTCAACGAACATAGTGGTGATTCCACAGAATCGATATTGCGACACCACTCCCCAACGGCAGCATCGCGCAACCGTCCTGCCCGCGCAAGCCGCATACCGAGCATGAGGGACTCGCCGCAAGCGATCTTGCGGAACCTGGCAGTCAGAATTCACGGAAGGCTGTTGAGCCTACGCGGAAGGCAGCAGCGGCGCCGACAGGGTCGCTTTGGGAAGAACTCGCCGGGCGAGGCCCCCAACAACGGCCTTCAAGCCCGACGAGCTGCCGGGGATCAAACCGGCCATGTCTGCGGTGCAAAGCCGATGCCAAGCATTCCCGTCCTGAAACGAGACAGGAAGACCAAATGCCACCTGGTCGGGTCGTTTCGGCTGCCGGGCTTTCTCGGTGCCAATCACGAATCTGGCAGCCACAGATAAGCCGGGGCGTGAGAAGCGGTCTGCCGTCTCGAAGTTGAAACCTTATCTCGTTGAAATGGGTTGGAAATTTGGTGAGCGCGATGGGATTCGAACCCATGACCTACTGATTAAAAGTCAGTTGCTCTACCGGCTGAGCTACGCGCTCCCGCGGGCTCAAAACACCGCCCTCGAAATTGCGCGGAACATAGGGAGAGTGCCGCGACCGGTCAACCGGAAAAACACCAGCTTCCAAGGCGGATTTTGAACGGATTCCAAAGGAGCGGTTAAGATGCCCGGGAGAAGCTTTCGGTGCCTCCGCCAATCACCCGGACCCGGGCTGCTTCAGAAAGCCCTACGATAACAACAGGTTGATGGGGAAGCGGGAACCATTGCAACCCAGACCCGTTTCGCAACACAGGGACGATTACCAAACCCTTGAGGAGTACATCGATGAAAAGGATCGCATCAGGCCTGATGGCAGCCGCCCTCTCGGCGTCGTTCATCGCGGCGGAGGTGGTGCCGGTCAACGCTCAGCCAGCTTATGTGCCACAATCCCAGGGCCTCTGGTCGGATGTCCAGACCGTGCAGTATCGGGATTGGAGACGACACCGCAGCTTCAACCGCGATTTCTCGCGTCGCGACGGCGTCGTCTACTGGAATGGCCATCGCGGCTACCGTGAATATCGCCGCGGCTATCGCCGGCATGGCGATTATTGGTTCCCGCTCGCTGCCTTCGCCACCGGCGCGCTGATTACCGGCGCCATCATCAACAGCCAGAACCGCGTCTATCGTGGCGGCGATGCGCATGTGCAGTGGTGCTATGACCGTTATCGGTCTTATCGCGCCTCGGACAACACTTTCCAGCCCTACAACGGCCCGCGTCAGCAGTGCGTTTCGCCCTACTGACAGCCTCCAGTCAGTATCCAGGGTCGTTGACCGAGCCCGTGCCGCAAGGCACGGGCTCTCTGTTCGTTCAGCTGGCCCAGTTGACGCTTTTCAATATCAGGTACAGGCCCCCGCCTTCCCCTCGGGGTGAGCGATAGGCTCCGAGCGCGTTGCAAATCCGAACCATGGCACCGGTCAGTCCCCAACCAAGCGCTTCGAGGTCATCGGCCACGTCGAGCACATAAGCCTGCGCCAGTTCGTCTATGCCCTTCTCCTCGCCGAATGACCGAACCAGCTTGGCGTCGCTGAGAAGATCGCCCGGCAAATTTGAATTTGCCCAAGCCCATAGCCAGTTGTCCGCCTTGGCGCTTGTAGAGCCGGCAATCTGTATGTGAGCGACCACCTTGACGACACCATCTGCCGAAAAAAGCAGTTTTCCGGTGGTTAAGTCATAGTCGTAGCGCTGCCAGCTGCCGAGGCGGAATTCATCCTCCAAACGATGGTTCTTGGCGTTCAGTTGGTCGAAAGCCTCGTCACGCCATGCGGGGTACCAGTCCGGATGCTTCATGCCCCCTCGCCTTGCCGTGTCTCCCGCGCCCCTCATTGCACACTCAGCGTCCTGCGCACTGCGTCGCGCCAGCCACTCAGCTTGGCGGAACGGGTGGCGGCGTCCATATCCGGCTTGAAGCGCTTATCGAGAGCCCAGGTCTTGGCAAACTCCTTCGCCTTCGGCCACACGCCGGCTTTGGATCCGGCAAGCCAGGCGGCACCCAGCGCGGTCGTTTCCAGGATGGTCGCCCGATCGACCGGCGCGTCGAGGATGTCGGCCAACCTCTGCATGGTCCAATCCGATGCGACCATGCCGCCGTCGACCCGCAGCACGGTCTTGGCGGAAGCGCCCTTCCAATCCTTGCGCATGGCGTCGAGCAGGTCGCGCGTCTGGAAGGCGACGGATTCGAGCGCCGCGCGCGCGAACTCGGCCGGGCCTGAATTGCGCGTCAGGCCGAAGATCGCGCCGCGGGCATCCGCGTCCCAGTGCGGCGCGCCCAGGCCGACAAAGGCCGGCACCAGATAGACTTGTTGCGCCGGATCGGCGGTCGCCGCCAGCGCGCCGCTCTGCTCGGCCTTGCCGATCACCTTGATGCCGTCGCGCAGCCATTGCACGGCGGCACCCGCAATGAAGATCGAGCCCTCCAGCGCATAGGTGGTCTTGCCGTTCAACCGATAGGCGATGGTGGTCAAGAGCCGGTTCTTCGAGCGCACCAGATCGGCGCCGGTGTTCAGCAGCGCGAAGCAGCCGGTGCCGTAGGTGGACTTCATCATGCCCGGCTCGAAACAGGCCTGGCCGATGGTCGCTGCGTGCTGGTCGCCGGCGACCCCGAGAATCCTCATCTCGGCGCCGAAAAGGCTCTTTTCTGTGACACCGAAATCATCGGCGCAGTCCTTCACCTGCGGCAGGACCGCGGCCGGTATGTTCAGGATGGACAGCAGCTCGTCGTCCCAGACATTCTTCTCGATGTTGTAGACCAGCGTGCGCGAGGCGTTGGTGGCATCGGTGGCGTGTACCTTGCCGCCGGTCAGGCGCCAGATGAGAAAACTGTCGATCGTGCCGGCGAGCAATTCGCCTTTCTCGGCGCGCTTTCTCGCGCCCTTCACCTTGTCCAGCATCCAGGCGATCTTGGTGCCGGAAAAATAGGGATCGAGCAGCAACCCGGTCTTTTTCGTGAACGTCTTCTCCAGCCCTTGCTTCTTGAGCTTCTGGCAAAGCGGCGCGGTTCGTCTGTCCTGCCACACAATCGCGTTGTGGATCGGTTTTCCCGTCGCCTTGTCCCAGATGACCACCGTCTCGCGCTGGTTGGTGATGCCGATCGCGGCCATATCCGATGCTGCGCAACCGGCAACCTTCAGCGCCGCCTTCACTGTCGCGAGCACGCTTGCCCAAATGTCTTCCGGATCATGCTCGACCCAGCCGGAAGCCGGATAATGCTGCGTGAATTCCTGCTGGCCCGTGCCGGCGACTTTCATTTCGCTGTCGAAGACGATCGCCCTGGTCGAGGTCGTTCCCTGGTCGATGGCCAGCACAAAACCGCTCATTCCGTCCCTCCACTTCTCATGCAACAGGGGAGACGGCCAAGCCGCCTCCCCTGCATTTCCTACACAGGCTCGCGGGCCTGCGTCATGCAGTTACTGCTGCTGCCAGCTCTTCACCAACTCGTCGTAGTTGATGGTGATCGGCTTTTCCTTTTCGTTCTCGATCTTCAACTGCGGCGCAAGGTTGCCCTTCGAGACCGCGTCCTTGTTCCAGTATTCGAGATCATGCTCTTCGGCCATCTTCGGGCCGATATCGCCCTGGACGCCCGACTTTTCGATGCGGCTCATGACCTTTTCCTGCTCGGCGCAAAGCGAGTCCATCGCTTCCTGCGCGGTCTTGGCGCCCGACGACGCATCGCCAATCGCCTGCCACCAAAGCTGAGCGAGCTTCGGATAGTCGGGCACGTTGGTGCCGGTCGGCGACCACTGCACGCGGGCCGGCGAGCGGTAGAACTCGATCAGGCCGCCGAGCTTCGGAGCGCGCTCGGTGAAGCTCTTGTCGTGGATCGTGCTCTCGCGGATGAAGGTCAGGCCGACATGGCTCTTCTTCACGTCGACGGTCTTTGAGGTGACGAACTGGGCGTAAAGCCAGGCGGCCTTGGCGCGGTCGGTCGGCGTCGACTTCATCAGCGTCCAGGAACCCACGTCCTGGTAGCCGAGCTTCATGCCGTCCTTCCAGTAGACGCCGTGCGGCGACGGCGCCATGCGCCACTTCGGCGTGCCGTCGTCGTTCAGCACCGCCTTGGCGCTGGCGTCGACCATCGAGGCGGTGAAAGCGGTGTACCAGAAGATCTGCTGGGCCACCCCACCCTGCGCCGGAACCGGGCCGGATTCGGAGAAGGTCATGCCCTGCGCTTCGGCCGGAGCGTAAGCCTTCAGCCAGTCGAGGTATTTCTGGATCGAGTAGACGGCAGCCGGACCATTCGTGTCGCCGCCGCGCGCGGTGCAGGAGCCCACGGGCCGCGAATTCTCGTCGACCTTGATGCCCCATTCGTCGACCGGCAGGCCGTTCGGAATGCCCTTGTCGCCGTTGCCGGCCATGGACAGCCAGGCGTCGGTGAACCGCCAGCCGAGCGATGGGTCCTTCTTGCCGTAGTCCATGTGGCCGTAGACCTTCTTGCCATCGATTTCGCGGCCGGTGAAGAACGCGGCGATGTCCTCATAGGCCGACCAGTTGACGGGAACGCCGAGGTCGTAGCCGTACTTGGCCTTGAAGTCGGCCTTGTTCTTCTCGTCGTTGAACCAGTCGTAGCGGAACCAGTAGAGGTTCGCGAACTGCTGGTCCGGCAGTTGATAGAGCTTCTTGTCGGGCGCCGTCGTGAACGAGGTGCCGATGAAGTCCTTCAGGTCGAGATTCGGATTGGTGACGTCCTTGCCGTCGCCTTCCATCCAGTCGGTCAGGTTGCGCACCTGCTGGTAGCGCCAGTGCGTGCCGATCAGGTCGGAGTCGTTGACCCAGCCGTCATAGAGGTTCTGACCGGTCTGCATCTGGGTCTGGATCTTCTCGACCACATCACCTTCCTGGATCGTGTCGTGGGTGACCTTGATGCCGGTGATGGCCGAGAAGGCCGGCGCCAGCACCTGCGATTCATAGGAATGGGTGGCGATGGTTTCCGACACGACCTTGATGTCCATGCCGGCAAACGGCTTGGCTGCGTCGATGAACCACTGCATTTCCTTTTCCTGATCGGCGCGCGAAAGCGTCGACAGATCACCTATCTCCTTGTCGAGAAAGGCTTTTGCCTCGTCCATACCGGCATAGGCGTTACCTACGCCCAGCAATAGTGCAATGGCTGTCGTTGATGTAAAAATTTGCCGTCGCATGTGTTTCCTCCAGTCTTAGGTTGCAAGTGCGATCTGGAGCGGCTGCCGGCACGCGGCCGCTCCAACTATTTCCCCCTCTATACGTATCGGAATACGCCGATCGCGTAGACCACGGAGAGAGCGAGAGCCCACCACAGGTTGGGTCCAACGAGACCCAGCCAAGCGAGATGGATAAAGGCGCTGCCGAGCAGCGACAGGAAGAGGCGGTCGCCGCGCGTCGTTTCGAAGCGCAGGATCCCGACCCGCGGATTGCCGCCGGGCGAGGCATATTCCCAGGCCGCCATGCCGACCAGCAGCAGCAATACGGTTCCGAAGAAAGCCGCTGTCGGCAACGTCCACGCCATCCAGGAGAAGTCGAGGTTCATCGATCACACCCTCCCCAGGGCGAAGCCCTTGGCGATATAGTTGCGCACAAACCAGATCACGAGCGCGCCGGGGATCAGCGTCAGCACGCCGGCTGCGGCGAGCAGCCCCCAGTCCATGCCGGCGGCCGAGACGGTGCGGGTCATGGTGGCCGCGATCGGCTTGGCGTCGGTCGTCGTCAGCGTTCGGGCGATCAAAAGCTCCACCCAAGAGAACATGAAGCAGAAGAAGCAGGCGACACCGATGCCGCTCGCGATCAGCGGCATGAAGATCTTTACGAAGAAGCGCGGGAAGGAATAGCCGTCGATATAGGCGGTCTCGTCGATCTCCTTCGGCACCCCGGACATGAAGCCTTCCAGGATCCACACCGCCAGCGGCACGTTGAACAGACAGTGCGCCAGCGCCACCGCGATATGCGTGTCGATCAGGCCGAAGGCCGAATAGAGCTGGAAGAACGGCAGGGCGAACACCGCCGGCGGCGCCATGCGGTTCGTCAACAGCCAGAAGAACAGGTGCTTGTCGCCGAGGAAGCGGTAGCGCGAGAAGGCGTACGCCGCGGGCAGCGCCACGGCCACCGAGATCACCATGTTCATCACCACATAGGTGATCGAATTGATGTAGCCCGAATACCAGGACGCATCGGTGAAGATGGTGCGGTAGTTTGCCAGCGTCGGATTGTGCGGGAACAACGTCAGCGACGAGACGATCTCCGCATTGGTCTTGAAGCTCATGTTGATGAGCCAGTAGATCGGCAGCAGCAGCACGACGATGTAGAGTGTCGGCACAATCCACCACCAGCGCGATTCCTCGCCCCGGCGCCGCATCAGCTTCGCCACCTCGTCCTGCGAAAGGGTGCTGCCTACCTCGGTGACCGCCGCTTCGCTTACGCGTGTCGTCTCGTTTGCGCTCGCCATCTCAGCGCTCCGCGTCGTAGTTGGTCATCACGGTGTAGAACACCCACGACAACAACAGGATGATCAGGAAATAGACCAGCGACATGGCCGCCGCCGGACCGAGATCGAACTGACCGAGCGCCATCTTGACGAGGTCGATCGACAGGAACGTGGTCGAATTGCCGGGACCGCCGCCGGTGACGACGAAGGGCTCGGTATAGATCATGAAGGAGTCCATGAAGCGCAGCAGCACCGCGATCAGCAGCACGCGCTGCATCTTCGGCAACTGGATGTAGCGGAACACCGCCCAGCGCGAGGCGCCGTCGATCTTGGCCGCCTGGTAGAAGGCGTCCGGGATCGAAACCAGGCCGGCATAGCAGAGCAGCACGACCAGGCTCGTCCAGTGCCACACGTCCATGATGATGACGGTGACCCACGCGTCGATCGGATCCTGGACATAGTTGTAGTCGATGCCGAATGCGTTGACGTAGTAGCCGAGCAGGCCAATGTCGTTGCGGCCGAACACCTGCCAGATCGTGCCGACAACGTTCCATGGGATGAGTAGCGGCAGCGCCATCAGCACCAGGCAGACCGGCACGCCCCATCCCTTCTTCGGCATGTTGAGCGCGATGAAGATGCCGAGCGGCACCTCGATCGCCAGGATGATGAAGGAGAAGATCAGGTTGCGCGCCATCGCTTCCCAGAAGCGGTCGGACGCCAGCAACTCCTCGAACCACTCGGTGCCGGCCCAGAAGAAGACATTGTTGCCGAACGTGTCCTGCACCGAATAGTTGACGACGGTCATCAGCGGAATGACGGCCGAGAAGGCCACCAGCACCAACACCGGCAGGACGAGGAACCAGGCTTTGTTGTTCCAGGTCTTTTCCATCTACGCCCCCATCTCGACGCGCCATGAATCGGCATAGATGTTGATGCCGGCCGGATCGAAGCGGACCCTGGGTTCGGTCGGCACCTCATCGTCCTCGCCGATGACGGCGGCGATCTCTTTGCCCTCGAGATTGGCGCGAACCACCTTGTGGCGGCCAACATCCTCGACCTTGCTGACGGAAACCGCCATGCCTTCGCGGCCGAGCCGGACATATTCGGGACGGATGCCGAGCTCGACGGGACCGGCTTCGGCCTTGGGTGCGCCCGGCAGTTCGATGCGCTGCGAGCCGAGCAACGCCGTCCTGCCTTCGAGCGCAACCGGGAGCACATTCATGCCCGGCGAACCGATGAAATAGCCGACGAAGGTGTGGCGCGGCCGCTCGAACAGCTCGGCCGGCGTGCCGATCTGCACGATCTCGCCGTCATACATGACCACGACGCGGTCGGCGAAAGTCAGCGCTTCGGTCTGGTCGTGCGTGACATAGACCATGGTGTAACCAAACCGGCGATGCAGCTGCTTCAGCTGCGAACGCAGCACCCATTTCATATGCGGATCGATGACGGTGAGCGGCTCGTCGAACAGGATGGCGTTGACGTCCGAGCGCACTAGTCCTCGACCGAGCGAGATCTTCTGCTTCTGGTCGGCGGTCAGCCGGCGCGCCTTCCGGTTCGCCATCGAGGCGAGATCGATCATGTCGAGCGTCTCGCGCACCTTGCGGTCGACATCGGCCTCCGGCACGCGGCGGTTGCGCAGCGGAAAGGCCAGATTGTCGTAGACGGTCATGGTGTCGTAGATGACCGGGAATTGGAACACCTGGGCGATATTGCGCTCCTGCGTCGACAGATTGGTCACGTTCCGGCCGTTGAACAGGAGCTGGCCGTGCGAGGGATAGAGCAGCCCCGAGATGATGTTGAGCAAGGTGGTCTTGCCGCAGCCGGACGGCCCGAGCAGCGCATAGGCGCCGCCGTCCTCGAAGGTGTGATGCACTTCCTTCAGCGCGAAATCCGAATCCTTCTTTGGATTGGTCAGGTAGGAGTGGCGGATGTGGTTGACGTCGATGCGTGCCATCGCTCCCTCCTCAAGCCGCCAGCTTCGACGCAGTCACCGCGCGGCCGTTCTGGTCGAAGACCATGATGTGGCGCGGGTCGATGAACACCTCGACCTCGTCGTCGGTCTCGAAATCGAGGATGCCGTGCGCGAGCATCACCCAGCGCGCGTCGGCGAAGTCGAGATGGACGAAGCTTTCCGAGCCGGTGATCTCGGTGATGGTGACCTTGGCCCGCACCGGCACGGCGCCGGGGTTGGGACGCTCCAGCGACAAATGGTGCGGCTGGAAGCCGATCGTGTAGCTGGCATCCGGAATGCCGAGCAGTTCGGGCGGCACCGGCAGCTTCACGCCTCCTTCGAGAAGGAAGTCCGATCCCTTCTTGGCGAGCACAATGGTGTTGAGCGGAGGGTCGGCGAAGGTCCGCGCCGTCACCAGGTCGACCGGCTTGCGGAAAACCTCGACGGTTGGGCCGAACTGCGTGACGCGACCTTCCGAAAGCGTCGCGGTGTTGCCGCCGAGCAAAAGCGCCTCGTGCGGCTCGGTCGTGGCATAGACGAAGATCGTGCCCGCCGCGGCGAAAATCTTCGGCAATTCGGCGCGCAACTCCTCGCGCAGCTTGTAGTCGAGATTGGCGAGCGGCTCGTCGAGCAGCACCAGGCTGGCGTTCTTGACGATGGCGCGGGCAAGCGCCGTGCGCTGCTGCTGGCCGCCCGAGAGGTTGAGCGGCGTGCGGTCGAGATAGGGCGTGAGCTTGAGAAGTGCCGCAGCGTTGCGCACCTCCTTGTCGATCCTGGCCTGTTCGATGCCGGCAACCCGAAGCGGCGAGGCGATGTTCTCGTACACCGTCATCGCCGGGTAGTTGATGAATTGCTGGTAGACCATGGCGACGTTGCGCTTCTGCACCGGCTGTCCGGTGACGTCCTTGCCGTCGAACCAGACCGAGCCGGAAGTTGGCGCGTCGAGCCCGGCCATCAGCCGCATCAGGCTGGTCTTGCCGGAAAGCGTCGGCCCGAGCAGGACATTCAGCGAGCCGTGCTGAAGCGTCAGCGACACGTCGCGGATATGCTCCTGCGCGCCGACCGTCTTCGTCACGTTCCTCAATTCCAGCATCACGCCTCCTCCCAGGCCTTGCGCATCAGCGCTCGATCCTCATTCCGCCGCGGCGACATGGCGGCTGCTTAACCCGCGCATGAATTCTTCCAATGCCGCCGTCTGCTCGCGGCTGAAATGCAGGCCGCGTTTGGTCCTGCGCCACAGCACGTCCTCGGCGGTGATCGCCCACTCGTTCTCGACCAGGTAGCGCACCTCGGCTTCGTAGAGGTCGGCACCGAAATTGCGGCCGAGATCGGCATTCGACTTGGCGAGGCCAAGCAGCTTCTCCGCGCGCGTGCCGTAAAGCCGGGTCAACCTGCGTGCCAGCCGTTGGTCGAGGAACGGATAGGCGTTCTTGAGCCTCGATACCTGCTCGTCGAACCCGGTCGCCGGAAAATCGCCGCCGGGCAGCGGCGCGTTGGCGGTCCATGGCTTGCCGCGCTTGCCGAGAAAGCCTTCGATCTTCTCCAACATCGATTCCGCCAGCCGGCGGAACGTGGTGATCTTGCCGCCGAAGGCGTTGAGCAAGGGGGCGGCACCCTCCCCGCCATCGGCCTTCAGCACATAGTCGCGCGTCGCCTCCTGCGCCTTCGAGGCGCCGTCGTCATAAAGCGGGCGCACCGCCGAATAGGTCCAGACGATGTCCGAACGCTTGACCGGCTGGGCGAAATATTCGCTCGCGGCGGCGCAAAGATAGTCGATCTCGGTATCGCTGATCTTCTCCTCATGCGGATCGCCGGGAAAGTCGCGGTCGGTGGTGCCGATCAGCGTGAACTCTTCTTCGTAAGGAATGGCGAAGATGATGCGTCCGTCCTTGTTCTGAAAGAAATAGGCGCGCGGATCGTCGAACTTCTTGCCGATGACGATGTGGCTGCCCTGCACCAGCCGAACATTGTGCACATCGTTCTGGCCGACGGTTTTTGCCAATACCTGATCGACCCACGGCCCGGCGGCGTTGACGAGAAGACGCGCGCGGACTTCCTCGATCTCGCCGGTCAGCACGTTCTGGATCTTGATCGTCCACAGCCCGCTCTCGCGGCGCGCGCTGACC
>NZ_RZSV01000133.1:0-15825 GCF_004023205.1 Mesorhizobium sp. M1A.F.Ca.IN.020.03.2.1
CCCTGGGCGGTGATGTGCTGGCCTCGGCGCCGGACAATGTCGAGGCCCTCAACCTTGATGCGAGAATCGCCTTGCTCGAGGCCGACTACCAGCGGGCCGGGCAATCGTTGCAGCGCGCGCTGGCGCTGGATCCACGCAATGCCGAGGCGCTGGTCGGGCTCGGCGATGTGCGCCGTGCCGAGGGCGACGACGAGGCCGCGCGGCAGGCCTACAGCCTGGCGCTCGCCATCGAGCCCGGTTCCGCCGATGTCGAGCAAAGGCTGGCCGTGCCGCCGCCGCGCAAATGGCGGCTCGACCTCGGCAGCGAGGTGAGCGATCTCACCGACGGGCTCGGCAACTGGACCGACAGTTCGGCCGGCCTTTCCTATCGGCTATCGCCCCAAACGACGATCTCCGGCCGCACGCGGCTCGCCACCCGCTTCGGCAACACCGACGTCCAGATCGAGGGCCGCGTCGACCAGGCCTTCTCGCCGGCCTTCTCCGCCTATGCGCTGGCCGCGGCGACGCCGGATGCCGACTTTCTGGCGCGCTATTCGCTGGGCGCCGGCGCTTCGTGGCAGGTCGTGGCGCCGGCGAAGGTCTTCGGCCCGCTGTCGCTCAACGTCGACGCCCGCTACGACAATTTCGCCGACGCCGACGTCACCAGCATCCAGCCCTGGCTGCAGGGCTATCTCCTCGACGGCCGTCTGGGGCTTTCCGCCCGCTGGGTGCATGCCGAGGACGATATCGGGACGCGCGCGGACGGCTATGTGCTTCGTGCCGACCTCGCGGTGACGCCGCATGTCAATCTCTTCGGCGGCTATGCCGACGCCCCCGAAATCTCCGACGGCACGCTGGTGCCGACGCGCACCGTCTTTGGCGGCCTCTCCGTCGACGTCAGCGATCCGCTGACGCTGCGTGCCAGCATCGCGCATGAACAACGCCCGACATTCGACCGAAGCATATTCGGGCTCGGGCTGACGGCGCGGTTCTGACCATGTGGTACGTCTGGAATCTCTCCATACTGCTCAGCGCGCTCTCCCTAGTGATCATGCTGTTTTTGATCGCGCGCCGTTTGTTGCGAGAGCGCCGGGACAGCGCCAGAGCCGGACAGCGGCGGCAGCTTCTGACGGCGCTGATCGCCTTCACCGAAGACCGCGACCGCCAGACGCTCAAAACGGCCATTCTTTCGGTGCCGCCGGGCGTGGCGATCGAGGCCGGCTTCGAGTTCGTTTCGCTGCTGCGCGGCGAGGAGCGTGATGACGTCCTTGTCGCCTTCAACGAATGCGGCCTGCCGGCCCTCGTCGGCAGGCAGCTGGAACGGGGCAATGTGGCCGAACGCATCCACGCCGCCGAGATGCTGGCGGCGCTGGGGTCGCAGAATGCGACGGCAAGCCTGCTTTCGGCGCTGGACCAGGACCGCTCGCGCGAAGTCAGGATCGCCGCCGCCATCGCGCTCTGCGATCTCGGCAGCCTGCCCCTGCTCGGCGTCGCGCTGGACAAGATCGGCGTGGCGGGACAGCGCTCGCGACGCCTGATCGAACTGTTCAGGCGCTTTCCGCGCACGCGCTTCAACGAGCTTGCGATCCATGCATCGCGCGTCGACGCCGTGCCCTTCATCAGGGCGGCCGCGATCGACGCGCTCGCCCGCGCCGGCGGCTTCGGCTTTGCCGCCTTCTTCGCCGGCTTGACCGGCGATGCCTCACCCGAGGTTGTCGCCGCGGCGCTGCGCGCGCTGGGCCTCACCGGACACGCCGATGCACCGGCGATCCTGACGAGCGCGATGGCAAACGACGACTGGGACGTGCGCGCCGCCGCCGCCGAGTCCGCGGGACGCCTCGGCCTTCCCGAACTTGCCCCGCCGCTGTCCAGGCTGCTGGACGACGAGGTCTGGAACGTGCGCTATGCCGCCGCCAAAGCGCTGCGCTCCTTCGGCCAGCCGGGCGAGCGGCTGCTGCGCCAGATTGCCGACAGCGAGGTCTCGCGCAGCCAGCGCACCGCCTCGCTCATTCTTGCCGAGGGGCCGGCCGCATGATTGCCGACTGGAGCGACGAGATCGTCCTTGCCGCCACCATCCTGTCCTGGTTCATCATCGCGGCGGGGCTGGCGCAGACGACAATCTATCTGCTGCAGCTCGTCCTCGCCGGCTATGCGCTGTCCAAGCGCCCGCCGGTGGCGCGCTCGGCGCTGCTCTGGCAGCGCTACGGCGAGGTCGCGCCGCCAATCGCGCTTCTGGTGCCGGCCTATAACGAGGAAGTGAATGTGGTGGAGAGCGTCCATTCGATGCTGGCGCTCGAATATCCGAATTTCGAGGTCATCGTCGTCAATGACGGCTCGAAGGACCAGACCTTGCAACGCCTGATCGAGGACTTCAAGCTGGTGAAGTTCCACCGTCCCTACGAGGACGCGCTGGCGCACAAGCCGATCCGCGGCCTCTATTCCTCGCCGATGACCGAGCGGCTGTTCGTGGTCGACAAGGAGAATGGCGGCAAGGCGGACGCGCAGAATGCCGGCATCAATGTCTGCCGCGCGCCGCTCTTTTGTGTGATCGACGGCGATTCCATCCTCGAGCCCGATGCGCTGATGCGCGCCGCCCAGCCCTTCATCGACGATCCCGAACGCACCATCGCGGTGGGCGGCACGATCCGCATCGCCAACGGCTCGAAGATCGAGGCCGGCAGGGTGCGCGAGGTCCATTTGCCGCGCCGCCTGCTGCCGCTCTTCCAGGTGGTCGAATATCTGCGCGCCTTCCTGATGGCCCGCCTTGCCTGGAGCAGCGTCAACACGCTGATGCTGGTTTCCGGCGCCTTCGGCATGTTCCGCCGCGCCGAAGTGGTGGCGGTGGGCGGCTTCACCAAAGGCTCGATGGGCGAGGACCTCGACCTTGTGATCAAGCTGCACCGCCACATGCGCGACAAGAAGCGCAAATACCGCGTTCAGTTCATTCCCGAGCCGGTGTGCTGGACCGAGGCGCCGGAAACGCTGAGCGTTCTGGCGAGGCAACGCACGCGCTGGCAGCGCGGCGCGCTCGAATGCTTCTTCCGCTACCGCGCCATGTTCTTGAACCCGCGCTATGGCCGCGTCGGCTTCCTCGGCTTCGGCCACATCTTCATCGTCGACGTTCTGGGGCCGGTGGCGGAGGTGCTGGGCTATATCCTGATCCCGGCCTTCTGGCTGCTCGGCATCCTGTCGGCCGAATATCTCCTGGCCTTCACTTCGCTGATCTTCACCTATGGCGTCTGCGTCAGCGTCTGCTCGCTCATCCTGGAAGAGGCCGAGCTGCAGCGCTTTCCGCGCGCCAGGGATCTCGCCGTTCTGACGGCGGCCGCCGTGGTCGAGAATTTCGGCTACCGCCAGCTCAACAATTTCTGGCGCGTGAAAGGCTGGTGGCAATTCTTGCGCGGCAACCAGGGCTGGGGCGAGATGACCAGGACCGGCCTCGGCGCCGCCAAGAAGTGAGCCCGGCGGGTGCCGTCAGGCCAGCGTCCGCTGGATCTCCGCGATTAAGGCATCGAGCGCCGCGCGGACATCGCCGCTTTCCGCCTGCTCGATGAGCAGCGTCTCCAGCTCTGAGGCCCGCACGCTGATCTCCGCAAAGCCGAAAGTGCCGGCCGCGCCGGCGAGCGAATGCGCGAGCTTGGTCAGGTCGGAGCCGGGCAGCGCCTCGCGCGCCGCCTGCAGCTCCGCGAGCTGAGCCGCGCAGCGGGTGAGGAAACGTTGGCGCAGGGGGGCGAAGGGACCGGTTGAGATGGAGATTCTCCCGAGCGAATGAGGAGATATTGAAACAGAAAGCGGAGCGAAGCGGAATGGCGAGTGGGGCTACCTGTCGCTCATCTGTCGCCTTGCTTGGCTGCGTCGCCGGCCCCGCCAGTTACGCTGCGTTTAGCGCCGCCGTATAAGGAATGGGAACCGGAGGGCAGCACGCTGATGTTGGACAATTACGAGGTGGACCGATTTGGCGTGATCCACCAGATCGACTTCACGCCGATCAAATACGACAAGCAATATATTTCCTATTACGAGGACCTGAGCGACCGGACCATCAAGCTCGGATATCAGCGGCTTGGCTGGGTGCTGGGATTGACCGGCGCGATCCCCCGCTCGGTGCTGGAGATTGGGTACGGCACCGGCACCTTCATCGAAGCCGCGAAGATAACCGGGGTCGCCGATTGCGCCGGCTACGACATCGCCGAGTTCCCGCTGCCCGCGGGCGTCCGCTTTGTCGGTTGGGAGGAGGCGCTGGCCAGCACGTGGGATCTGGTCGCCATGTTCGACGTGCTCGAACACATCCCGGATCTGGGTTTCCTCGGCCGCCTGCAGACCCGGCACCTCGTCGTCGCCGTCCCGTACTGCCGCTGGCGCGAGCTCGGCGCCGACGGCGACGCCTGGTTCCGAACCTGGCGTATGCGTCTCCCCAACGAGCATTTGCACCACTTCGACCGCGACTCGCTGGTGGCGTTGCTCGCCCACAGCGGGTTCGAATGCGTGACGCTGAACTGCTTCGAGGACGGCATCAGGCTGCGGCCTGGCGAAGCCGGCCCGAACATTCTGTCCGGCTTCTTCAGCAAGCGATAGGGCAATTTCGCCCGCGCGCGAGGGCTGAGCCGGGCGAGGGGACCGCGCTCATGCGCGATGGCCTTCAGCTCCGCCAGCAGCCCAAGACCGTCGGGCCAAAGCAACAAAGGAGCAGTCTGGGCGTTCTGATCAGCCGCTTGCGGAGCAGCCGAAGACATGACCATGCCGCAAATCCTGTCGTTTGCCGTCACCTTCGTGATGATGGCAGCGTTCGTATGGGGTCGCTATCGCTATGATCTCGTCGCTGCCGCGGCGCTGCTGCTCGCCCTCGCCGTTGGGATTGTGCCGTTCGACAAAGCCTTCAGCGGGTTTAGCGACGATATCGTGATCATTGTCGGCAGTGCTCTGCTGGTGAGCGCAGGCATAGCGCGATCGGGCATCATGGAACTCGCCATCGCGCGCTTTGCTCCGAAATTGTCGGGAGTTCGCTCGCAACTGGCGCTGCTGGTGATCGTGGTGACGTGCCTTTCTGCCTTCGTCAAGAATATCGGCGCGCTGGCGATCATGATCCCGATCGCCTTTCAGTTCGCCCGCCGGTCCGGCACCTCGCCATCGATATTTCTGATGCCAATGGCGTTCGGGTCATTGCTCGGCGGTCTCATGACGCAGGTGGGCACTTCCCCGAATATCGTTGTTTCCCGGGTGCGAGAGCAGTTGACCGGAACGGCGTTTACAATGTTCGACTTCGCGCCCGTCGGAGCGGCTGTCGCCGCCGCCGGCATGATCTTCCTAATGTCTTTCTATTGGCTGTTGCCGGTGCGCGAAAAGCTCGGCGGGGCGCTGAATGAAGCCCTCGACATCAAGGACTACCTCACAGAGGCGCGCGTTGTCGGCGATTCCACCGTGCTTGGGAAAACCGTCGCCGACGTCATAAAGCTTGCCGGCGGCGATGCCGTCGTGACCTCGATCCTGCGCAATCGGACGATGCGGATGACGCCGCTGCCCGATGCTGTCCTGAAGGTGAACGACATCCTGTTGCTCGAAGGCGACCCGGCGGCGCTGGATCGCCTTGTCTCGCAAGGCAAGCTCAGCGTCACGGGCGATCGGGTGAATGAAGAGGTCACCACCAGCGAGATGGTCGCTATCGAGGCCGTCATTGGCGAAAGCTCGCCTTTGATCGGCTGGACGGCCCAGCGACTTGCCCTCTACGATCGCTTCAACGTCAACCTCCTGGCTGTCAGCCGTCGCGGCCAGCGCCTCGATCGCAGGCTCGCCAAGGTCGAGCTAAGGCTCGGCGACGTCGTCGTGTTGCAGGGCAATGCAACCACAATGCCCGAGACACTGCGCGGACTAGGCTGCCTGCCGCTGGCGGAAAGGCCTATCCTTCTTGGCAGCGTGCGCAAGGGTATCGTGCCCGTGGTAATCCTCGCCCTTGCCATGCTCACGACTGCCGTGGGTCTGCTCCCTGTTCCCGTCGCTTTCTTTGCGGCCGCGGTCGGGATCGTGCTGTTCAAGGTCATCCCGCTCCGCGACGTCTACCAGTCGCTGGATGGCCCAATCCTGGTGATGCTCGCCGTTCTCATCCCGGTGAGCGATTCGCTGCGCACTACGGGGGCGACCGCGCTGGTCGCCGCAGAGCTTGCCAGGTTCGGGACCATTCTTCCGGCGCCCGGCGCACTGATGCTCATCCTCGTTGCCGCCATGGCCGTGACGCCATTCCTCAACAATGCCGCCACCGTGCTTGTCATGGCGCCCGTCGCGTCGGAATTCGCCGCCGATCTGGGCTACAGGCCGGAAGCATTTCTGATGGCTGTCGCCATCGGCGCCGGCTGCGACTTCCTCACGCCGATCGGGCACCAATGCAACACCCTTGTCATGGGGCCGGGAGGCTATCGTTTCAGCGACTATCCGCGTCTGGGGCTGCCGCTGTCGTTTCTTGTCGTCATTGTTGCCGTGCCGATGCTGGCGATCGTCTGGCCAATGAACTGACAAGCCATGGACGGATACGAACGACCTCGCTCTACCAAGCTGCCGGGAAGTTCACCGCAAATTGCTCTTCGGAAACAGCACGCGATCGGGTTCTGCATTCATTCGCGCCAGCATTTCCTTGATCAAGCGTGTCTTGGTGCGCCCAGCTTCCTTCGGCGGCACGAGGTAGCGCACGATGGCTTCGAGCCAGGTATTTTCACTGACGCGAAAATGCACCACCGGATGCTCCTTCACTTGCAACTCGTCCACCGGCGTTTTCGACAGGATGTCCTTATAGACCTTCACCTTCTGGCTCATGATGTCGCCGATCTGCTCGTCCACGACCTCTCGCATGGTTTTCGCCACGAATTCCAGATCGCTGTCGTAGGCGAGCTGGAACTTGATCTCGTTCCAGACATAGGGAAACAGCGGCCAGGAATAGTTGAAGACCGGCGTGTCGAACACGGTGGAGTTGGGGAACTTGATGACGCGTCCGCTCGGATGATCGGTCCAAAGATGTTCGCCGCCGAATTCCCACAACGTCGTGTCGAGATAGCTGACGTCGATGACATCGCCATGGGCGTCGCCGATGCGAATCCGGTCGCCGACGCGATAGGGCGCCCGGGCCAGAATATAGATCCAGGCGATGAAACTGGAGATCGGCATCTGCAGCGCGAAGCCGAGCGTCAGCGAAATCAGGCCGAGCGAAACGACGGCGGCGTACCAGTTCACGAACAGAACCGAGATGGCCACGAAGACGACGGCGACCACGACGACCAATCGAAAAATTCGCTTCAGGTTGAAACGCGAAACGCGATTGGGAATTCGGCCGATGAGAAAGACTTCGACGATGTTCGCTATCGTCAGCATGACGAAAATGAGAAGGCCGCCCCAGACATAATTCAGCACGCGAGCGCGCAAAGGCGCCTCAAACCATTCCAAGTGCCAATTGATGAGGAGTTGGACGGCAAAGAGCAGCAAGGCAGCGGCAGCGAAGCCAGCCGTCCACCAGAGGTCTTCCTTGCGGAAGCTGAAGCGGAACTTTCCCTCGGGCTTTTTCGCCTGCTGCTGGATCGTTTTCGGATCGGCGGTCCGCTGTGCGGCCCGTTCGAGCCGGGAAAGGTTCTCCTGTTCCTTGTCGCGCCGTTCCATGGATTCGCCATCCGATGTCGCATCAACATCGAGCAGCGGCTAATCGTTCCGCGACGGCGGTATTGGGAGGAGACGCTTGCCGGCGCGTGGGATCTGGTCGCCATGTGCGACGTGCTCGAACACGCGGATCTGGGTTTCCTCGGCCGCCTTAAAACCCGTCACCTGGCCGCCGCCGTCCCTTAATTGCCGCTGGCGCGGGCTCGGCGCCGGCGGCGACGCGTGGGCGGCCCGGCGGAGCGGGCCCGACCATTCTGTTTAGGAAGCGATAGGCGAGTCTATGTTCGCCTGAGGCCGGGCGAGGGGCGGATTATCTGCGATGATCTTCATTCCGCGAATTGGATCCGACGCGCCAAATGTAAGCTGTTCCTGCAAATTTTTCTCGCAACCAATTTGATCTATCTTGACACCGGTTGCGATACCAATGTCATATTGGTCCTAAGAATCCCGAGATTGGTTTCAAATAGTTGCTAGAGGCAGCGAGCCGATGAACGTGACCGACAGCAAGGGATATCGAACCGTTTCGAGGAGGAGCGCCATAGACGGCGTCGTCACCGACGAAAGTGGGAGCGATGGTCACAGTCGCCTAACACTTAACGAACTCGCGCAGACGATGGACAGCCGGGGCCAGCCCCATGTTGAGAGGGTGCGATCTGAATGGAACCGAAGACGCCGTGACATGGCCCCGGTTCTAAAGGTCCATGAACTCAGTAAGAATTTCGGCGCGGTCAGGATCCTTAACGACGTCACTTTCCAGATGGCGGAAGGGGAGGTCATATCCCTTATCGGCGCGTCTGGCTCGGGAAAGAGCACGTTGTTGCGCTGCATAAATTTTCTGGAGACGCCGACCTCAGGGAGGATCGAGGTGATGGGCGACGCAATCTCCATCACCACCAATCGACCGGGCAAGAGCGAAATCACCAACCGCGCGAAGATCCGGCTCTTTCGCCAGCGGACTGGCATGGTGTTCCAGAACTTCAATCTCTGGCCGCACCGGACCGTGATCGGCAACGTGACAGAGGCGCTCGTCTACGTGCTCGGGAAAGGAAGGCGGGAGGCCGAGGATATGGCGCTTTCGGCGCTTTCCAAGGTGGGGATGGCCGAATTCCGCGACCGCTATCCCAGTCAGCTTTCAGGCGGTCAACAACAGCGCGTGGCGATCGCACGGGTGCTGGCGATGCGACCAAAGATCATGCTTTTTGACGAGCCCACATCCGCGCTCGATCCGGAACTCGTGGGCGAGGTGCTGAAGGTGATCCGCACGCTGGCCGAAGAGGGGGCGACCATCCTTCTCGTCACCCATGAAATGCGGTTTGCGCGCGACGTGTCGAGCCGGATGATATTCCTGCGCAAAGGTATCCTTGAGCAGGACGATGCGCCGGAAGAGTTGTTTCGCAACCCTGCCTCGGAGGCGGTGAAACGGTTTCTCTCCAGCGTCATGCCAGCCGCCGCGTGATCGCGGTTTTCTTCAGCAGAACAAAAAGGGGTAACACTCATGCTTTCAGTTCAAACGTTTCGTTCGATTTTTGTATCCGGTTTCATGCTCGCCGCCGCAGCCGGTGCCGCGCACGCCGAGGAAGGCGTCCTACGCGTCGGCACGGAAGGGGACGCGCCGCTGTTCAGCATGGCCGACGCCAACGGAAACGTCACCGGCTTCGACGCCGACGTTGCCAACGGTATCTGCGCCGAACTCAAGATGAAGTGCAAATTCGTGGTGCAGGCTTTCAGTTCGCTGGTTCCCTCCATGGATAGCGACCGCTTCGACGTGATCATTTCCGGCCTTGGCATCACTGCCGAGCGCCAGAAGAAGATCGACTACTCCATCCCGTACGCCACCACGCCGCTCTATTTCGTGGTCCCCAAAGATTCCGCTCTTGCCGGGCTCAAGAGTCTCGAGGAGATCGAAAAGGCGCTCGCGGGAAAGAGTGTCGGCGTCGTGACAGGCACGACCTATGCCAAATTCATCGGCAAGCGGGCGACCAGCGCCGATCTCAAGACTTATGATGCCACCACTCAGCAGACCGCTGATCTTGCGGCTGGCCGCCTGGATGCCGCTTTCGGCGACTCCCCGACCTGGATGGATTTCCTCGCTACGCCGGACGGCGCCAACTTCACGAAGATCGATGTGAAGATTACGGCGATGAGCGATCCTGAAACCCTCGGCCACGGCATGGGTGTCGGCATGCGCAAGGGGAATGCCGAACTCAAGGCTAAGGTAGATGCCGCGCTCTGCAACATGATCGATGGAGGTAAGATCAAGCAGTCTTCCCTCAAGTGGTTCAAGGACGACTACACCATTCCGTGCAAGAAGTGATCCTCTCGCAACAACTGGCCGTCGCAGCCCGCGGCGGCCCGACGGGTGTCATCCATGTTTGAAACTATCTGGTTGCTGGTTGTGGAGCAGGGCTGGGGACTCGCTTTGCTGCGCGGCGCGTTCGTGACGATCTGCATCGGGCTGGTCGGCATGATGATCGGGTTGATCGCAGCCGTCCCGTTTGCCATAGCGCGCTGGCAGCGGGTCCCGGTGCTGTCCCAGATGATCGATGTCTACAGCATCGTCGTCCGCGGCGTGCCGGGTCTTCTTGTGATCTATCTCCTGTTCTTTGGCTCTGTCGACTGGGTGCAGAAGATAGCGGTTGCCTTCGGCTACCGAGACATGGCTGAAAGTGCCTACCCGTCCATTATCGGCATCCTCGCCATCGCGACCATTTCCTGCGCCTATTCGATCGAGGTGATGCGAGGCGCTTTGGAAGCCGTTCCCAACGGTCTTCTTGAAGCCGCGAAATCTTTGGCGTTGCCTCGATCGGTCGCCTTTTTCAGAATCACGTTGCCGCTCGCGTTGAGACTTGCTCTCGGCGGGATCAACAATGTCTGGCAGATGACGATCAAGGATACTTCACTCGTTTCCATCGTCGGCATGCAGGAACTCATGCGTATGGCGGCTATCGCGGCGGGCATCACGCGCTCGCCACTTCTCTTTTACTGCATCGCTGCGTCGCTGTTCTTCGCCATGACAGCAGTCAGCCAGACCCTGTTCGGCCTGGCTGAGCGCCATATCAATCGCGGCTTCAGCGGAGGTTAGAATGGATTTCACCATTATTGCCTATGCGATTCCGTTCCTTCTCACCGGCGCAAAGACAACGCTTCTGATCTCGGTGTTCGGCGTGGGCTTAGGACTGCCATTCGGCATCCTGGTGGCGCTCGCGCGCACTTCGCGCAATCGCTTGGTTTGCACGGCGGCCGACGCCTATTGCGCCGTCTTTCGCGGCACGCCCATGCTGGTGCAGATATTCGTGATCTACTACGGATTAGGGCAGGTCGGGTTCTTTCGCTCCAACCCGGTGATTTGGTGGCTGATCGGCGACGGCCTGCACGCAGCCATTCTCGCGGTCCTGTTGAACACCGGTGCCTACACAGCCGAAATCTTTCGAACCGCGTTTTTATCCCTGCCGCGCGGGCTGATCGAGGCGGCGGAAGCCTGCGGCATGTCGCCTTGGATTATCTTGCGCCGGATCAAGTTCCCGCTGGCTTTGCGACAAGCGCTGCCATCCTACAGCAGTGAGGTTGCCATCATCGTCAAAGAATCCAGCCTCGCTTCGACCATCGCTGTGCTCGAAATCACCGGTTGGGCCAAACGCCTGATGAGCGAAACCTTCGCCATTATGGACATCTTCATCATCACCTCCGTCTTCTACCTCACCCTCAATGTCGTCGGACTGACTGCCTTGAAGCTTTTGGAGCGGCAACTTTGGTTCGAACGGCGTTCAACGCGCAGAAAGGCCACATCCCTATGTCCAAGTTGACGTTCATCGACCAGAATGTTCTTCCGCGCCCACGCGAAGGGCAGCCTCTGCCCGACCGCCTTGTGGAGGGCGATCCACGTTTTCTGAGCTGGGATATCGCCCAGACCGCAGACGGCGCCGTGAAGACAGGGGTCTGGGAGGTCACGCCTGGCGCCTATCGTTCGATTAAGGGCGAGACTTTCGAGTTCTGCTACATCCTTTCGGGTGTCTCCGAACTCACTGAGGATGGCTGCCCGCCGCGCCGCATCGCGGCTGGCGACGCCTTCGTCATGCATCCGGGATTCACCGGCGTATGGCGTGCCATCGAAACCACGCGCAAACTCTGGCTCTCACGCGATTGACCGGTTTGCGCTTGCCCGCCGATCCGACCAAAAGCTGGTATGTCCCCATGACCGCCGATTCCGCTGGCCCCTTCAAATCCACGCCCTATTGGTGGGAGGATTGCACCTTCTCTCCCCTCCCAGTCCGCCGGGTCGCCTCCAAATGCGACGTGGCGATCGTTGGGGGAGGCTATGCAGGACTTTCGGCGGCCATCGAGCTTGCTCGTGCCGGTCGCAGTGTTCAGCTTTTCGATCGCCAGTCGCTGGGGCAGGCGGCTTCCAGTCGTAATGGCGGCATGGCGAGCGGGAGCATTCGACCCGGGCGCAAGGAATTGATCAGAAGATTCGGCGGGGCCCGCGCCACCGAGATCCTGATGGAGGGAAAGGCCGCACGGGAAGACCTGTGGGCCTTTCTGAAGGAGGAGAAGGTGGAGTGTGACTTCCATCTCTCCGGCCTGTTCGTCGGCGCGATCAACGCTGATGAATGCGACGAACTCAGCCGCTCCGCCGATCTACTGCGGCGCTTTCTGGGCATCGAGGCTCATCCCGTTGGCCGGTTGGACGTGCCGACCTATATCGGGACGGATTTCTACACGGGTGGATTCGTGCGGATGGATACCGGGGGCCTGCATCCGGCCAAGCTGCTTGCGGGTATTATACGGGTGGCAATGGCAACCGGAGCGGTAATCCATGAGAACACAGCCGTTACGGGAACCATCGCCGAGGCCGGCGGGGTCCGTGTGAGAACGTCGCGCGGTGACGTTCTCGCCAGGAAGGTGCTGATCTGCACGGATGCCTATACCGACGGCTTCGATCCTTGGCTGCGACGCCGTATTGTGCCGGTGCGCAGCCGCATCATCGCTACCGAGCCATTGGCAGAAGGCGTCATGGACCGGTTGATGCCGAAGCGCATGATGTATGGCGATATGCGCCAGCTCAGCTATTACTATCGCCCTTCGGCGGACGGATCGCGCATCCTCTTCGGCGGCAGGGACGGCACCACGGCGGGTGACGCGCTGGCGCCGACCACCCATTTGCGCAGCGAACTTGGCCGAATTTTCCCCGAACTGAGGGGCGTCGGCCTGACGCATAGTTGGTTTGGCCAGGTCGCCATGCATCGCGACATGGTGCCTCGGATTTTCACCTCGGGTGATACGGTTTACGCCACCGGCTTCTGCGGCTCCGGAGTGGTCTGGGCCCGCTGGCTGGGCAAGAAGGCCGCCTTCAAGATCCTCGGCGAAACCGAAAAGGCGCAGTCCGCCTTCGATTTCGACCCCGCTCCGAAGGCCGTGCCGTTTTACCGCGGCAAGCCATGGTTCATCCCGCTTGTCTATTCCCTTTACGAATGGCGGGATAAGCGTGCGATGCGCCGTCGCCAGCCCGAAGCAAAGAGGCGATAACGTTGCTCTTCCTTGGGGACGGGCCCGCCGGGTACAGGAACCTCATCTTGTCTGGATGGCGCGCACCGCGTCCGTCGTGAAAACAGTGTCAGATGCCCCGCCTTGAATAGAACGACAGGCGATTAGCGTTCGAAGCGCCATTCCGCTCGGTTCGGCAATCTCAAAATTTTGGCGATGAGGCCTACTCACCCCATTGTCTCCGATCCGAGTATGTTGGCTCTCGCGGTCAAGATATGGCTATGCATTCTTTGTTCGGCCTGCCCACCATCGCGGTCAGTGATCGCCTGTAAGATCGCGCGATGATGAGCCGTATACTCCTGCATACGCTCTTTCGTCAGAGACAGCTCTTTCATGCGCCCCCAAAGACGCCCCGCCCGAAGCGAGTGAATACCTTCGTAGAGCGAGGCCAGCAATCCATTGCGGGCCGCCACCACTACCAGTTGATGGAACGCGGCGTCCCAACGCTCGAACTCCGCCAGCGTCGCGGCGGTACTGCCATGCTGGATGACCTTGTGCATCTCTTCAGTTTCATAGGGGGTCGCCCGCAACGCCGCGAGCGCCGCCACCTTCGGCTCGATGATTAATCGTGCTTCGAAGACCTCAGCGGGATAGGTCCACAGTTCCTTCCGGGAGGCGTCGTGTGCGCGATACGGAGCGCTGGCAGTTGCCCCTCGCTCGGCGACGAAAGTGCCACGCCCGACATGGCGAAGCAGGCGCCCCTCTTGCTCCATCTCAGCCAGCATGCGCCGGAGGGCCGTGCGGGGTAAACCTAGCTTGAGGGCCAGATCGCGCTCGGGTGGCAGCCGGTCGCCTGGCTGCAATCCTGCCGCCTCGATGAAATCCCTCAAAACGACGGTCATGCAGCCACTCCAGAACGAATCGGGCAGATTTCTCCGCAACCAATTTGATCTATATTGACACCGGTTGCAATACCAATTTCATATTGGTTCCAGCGATCAACCGACTGGTTGCGCAAGTTTTCTAAAGCCGCGAGAGGATGGGTGTGAGTCAGACAGCAAGGGATATCGAACCTTTTTGCGTGGATGCTGCGGCTATCATTGCAAGCGCTCCTGTGGATCTGCTAGTGGGCGGCAAATGGATAAGTGCAACCGGCAGCAATCGGTTTAATGTCGCCGATCCATCCAACGGGCGCACGATCGCGTCTGTCGCAGACGGCGCAGTCGCCGACGGAATCCGGGCGATCGATGCTGCGGAGGCTTCTGCGACGATGTGGAGGCAAACACCCTCACGCCGGCGATCGGACATCCTGATGCGCTGCCACCAGCTCATGCGCGATCGTGCCGAATGGCTGGCGCAACTGATATCTCTGGAGAACGGCAAGGCCCTCCCGGACGCTCGCGCAGAGGTAACCTATGCCGCGGAGTTTTTCCGATGGTACGCCGAGGAGGGGGTGCGTACTCTCGGCGACATCGGCCACGCGCCGGGCGGTGCAAACCGAATCCTGGTTCAATACCAGCCGATTGGCATCGCCGTTCTCGTCACGCCCTGGAATTTCCCTGCGGCCATGGCGACCCGCAAAATCGCCCCGGCGCTCGCGGCGGGTTGCACGTGCGTACTGAAGCCGGCGGCTGAGACTCCACTGACCGCGTTGGCGATCGGTGCGATCCTCATGGAAGCCGGTTTGCCCGAAGGTGCCGTCAACATCGTGACGACCACGGCCGCGGGGCCTGTGGTGAGCGCGATGCTGCACGACAGTCGGGTGCGCAAACTGTCATTCACGGGTTCGACCGCCGTTGGGCGCATCCTGTTGCGTGAGGCCGCCAACCGGGTCATCAGCTGTTCCATGGAACTCGGCGGCAACGCTCCTTTCATCGTGTTCGATGATGCGGATCTGGACGATGCCGTGGCCGGCGCCATGGTCGCCAAGATGCGCAACGGCGGAGAAGCCTGCACTGCGGCGAATCGCTTCTATGTGCAACGCGGCATTTACGACGCTTTTGTCCGCCGGCTTACCCAGGAAATGTCCTCGCTTTCAGTGGGGCCGGGTCTCCAAGCGACGACCCAGCTCGGGCCCCTTATTACCGCGACGGCCGTGGAGAAGGTTGATCGCTTGCTGAAGGATGCCGTTGCCCGTGGGGCGCGTATCGAAACGGGCGGCAAACCGCGGCCTGGCGAGGGCTTCTTCTATCCTCCGACAGTCCTAGCTGACGTTTCCCCCGATTCCGACATCGCGAAGGAAGAGATCTTTGGGCCGGTCGCAGCGGTCACGCCCTTCGATACGGAAGACGAGGCTGTCCGGCTGGCGAACGACACGGAGTATGGCCTCATATCCTACGTCTACAGTAGTGATCTCAGACGCGCCCTGAGGGTCGCCGAATGCATCGAAAGTGGAATGGTCGGCGTCAATCGTGGCCTAGTTTCGGACCCGGCAGCGCCGTTCGGGGGGATGAAGCAAAGCGGGCTCGGCCGCGAGGGAGGGCATCACGGCCTGCTTGAATATCTCCAACCAAAATACGTCGCGACCAACTGGTAATACCGGCGAAAGGCGCTCCTCCACCGAGTTGCGCCGCATGTCGGGCGTGCAGATCAGGCTAGCTACCTCTGGAAAACCGACAGTCTGCTTGCGGGCCCATCCGGTCCTTCGAGACTGGAACTTAAGATGTCCTCGCGCACGTCAACCATTAGGCGAAAAGCCGCGTCGCAGTTCCTGACCCCCCTTGCCAACCCCTC